>JAEEYN010000016.1 GCA_016288175.1 Bacillota bacterium
CAGATCGAGTTTTTTGAGCTTTGTGAGCGCTGCAAGGGCGGAGATATCGCTTAGCTTGTTTTCCGCGAGGATCAGCTCCTCGAGGTTTTCGAGCATCGCGATGTCGCGTATGTCGGTCAGTCCCAGGCCGCTGAGATCGATCTTCCGGACGTTTCTCAGATTCCGCCTCTTTACGGGCATATCCGCATACAGACTGAGCTTGTTCCGGATGGCGTTCTCGAACTGCGGACTCAGGAATTTAACTTCCTCCTCGCCGTCGTCCGGTTCATCGGTCGAAACGGGCTCGAAGGTCTCAAACGGCGCCGCCGTTGGCTCCGGCGCTGCTGTCGGCTCGGGCGTTGCGGCGGGTCCGCCGGTCGGGCTCCCGCACCCCGTGAGCGTCGCCAACAGGGCGAGCACCGCAAGCATTATCGTTGTTTTGATCAAGGCTTTCATAATTCCTCCATGAAGCGATCCGCTGTGTTTAAGCCGGATTTCATTGCTTCTTCACCTGTTCATCCCCGAAAACAGCTCAATTCTCACCATCGCAAATAATATATTTTATTGAGGGCGTAGCGGTTACCGATATTAATAATGCACGTGCCCGCGCGGGCTTGAAATTCGCGAAATTGCTGATATAATCGAATCATGCATTAAAAGGGGAGCCTCCGCTCATGCGAGATGAATTCCTTCGGATGCTCTACGAAAAGCATTTCGAGACCGTTTTCAATTACTGCCTTCCAAAGCTCGGCTTCGACAACGACGCCGCTGCTGACTGTGCGCATGCCGTTTTCGACGAGGCGGAGAAGAAATACGAAAAGCTTAAGGACCACCCGAACCTTCTCGGCTGGCTGATGACCACGGCGAAGCACAAGCTCCATAAGGCATGGAGGAGGAGCTCGCTCGAAAGGCTGCGGCTCATTCCCCTTGACCTTGCGGAGGCCGTTCCCGACGGCGGCGATCCCTTTGACGCAGTAGAGCTCACCGACAGCGATATAAAGCGCATCACCGAGGTCGTACTCTCCGGCCTGAGCCAGAATGAGCTTGAGATCTACCGGCTGTTTTACAGGGAGGATCTCGGCTTCGCACAGATCGCGCAAAAGCTCGGCATATCGGAAAAGGCCGCCCGTGCAAGGCTTGCGAGGGTCAAGGCGAAGCTCAAAAACAGGATCGCCGAGCTGACTTAAAATATATTATTTTTTACGGCGAGAATTTTCGATAACCCGGGGATATAGATATGAAGGGGTATATGTATGGGCAAGGGAGTTAGGAAAAGCGAATACCTGCAGCTTATCAGGCGGACGGAGACCGCCCTTCGCCGCGAGCTCAAAAAACCCGATGCGGAAAGGGACGAAGCCCTTGTTGAGGAATGCGTCGAGACGCTCTCCTATTGCCGCAAACAGCTCGCCGCGGAAAAAACGCATACCGTCCGTTCCTTCTCCTTCGCGCGGGCTGCGCTTACCGTAGCTGCCGTTCTCGTCGTTACCTTTGTTCTCGGTGCGACCGTTGCTCAGGCAGCAGGGATACGCGTTTGGACGGCTATTTTCCGCCACGACGCCGGATACCTACGCGTCGATTATGTTCCCGAAACGACCGCCTGTCCCGCCAAGTACCCCAAATGGGAGGATGCGGAAAGGAACTTCCGGGATTTCGGCGAATTCCGCAGCGAGCTTGAGCGGAACGGCTTTACCGCCTTCCGGGAGGATTGGAACGGCTATGAGTTCCTCGAGGGCGGCATCAGGAGCACACAAAACGAGTATTATTCAAGCTATTCCATGTCCTCCGATGACGGCTATATAAGAGTCCGAATGATTGCAAAGCGCACGATCGAGGAGAGTACCTCGGTATGGGGCCTCCGGGAGGAGATCCCCGTTGTGCATATCGACATGAACGGCATCGACGCCGCCTATCAGATCGACGGCGACTATGCCTTCGCCACCTGGCAGGACGGCGACCGCATCTATTCCGTTTCCGTCTATGACCGCGTCGACATGGTCGAAGAGCTCCTCAGAGCCCTCATTTCACCCGCAAGCTGATACATTTTAATAAAAAGATAAAAGAAAAACGGAGCGGAGAATGAAGATTCTGTCCGTTCCGTTTTTTATCGCTTGAATACAGCCGCAGAATACTGACCGACTTGGATCGATTATTTATCGGGCGTGCGGGTTATCTGCGGCGTTTGCATTCAGAAGAGTTTCACTCTTCATCGAAATTCGGTTCCTCCTCATCCGGGCTGACGGGCTCCGATCCGTCGTTGGCAATATCGATCAGCTGACGCAGCTTCTGAGTGATCTCCTCGCAGACCTCCGGGTTGTCCTTCAGGAACTGCCTTGCGTTCTCACGGCCCTGGCCGATGCGGATATCGCCATAGGAGAACCATGCGCCGGTCTTGCTGATGAGCTTCTTCTCAACGCCGAGGTCGAGCACGGAGCCTTCCTTGGAAATGCCTTCGCCGTAGAGGATGTCGAATTCCGCGATGCGGAACGGCGGGGCGACCTTGTTCTTCACGACCTTAATGCGGGTGCGGCTGCCGACGGGGTTGTTGCCCTGCTTGATCGTGTCGATCTTGCGGACGTCCAGACGCACGGAGGAGAAGAATTTGAGCGCTTTGCCGCCGGTCGTCGTTTCGGGGTTGCCGAACATGACGCCGACTTTTTCGCGGAGCTGATTGATGAAAATGACGCAGGTATGGGATTTCGCGATCACGCCGGCGAGTTTGCGGAGAGCCTGGCTCATCAGCCTTGCCTGCAGACCGACGTGGGAATCGCCCATGTCGCCCTCGAGCTCGGCCTTCGGAACGAGCGCCGCAACGGAGTCGATAACGATGACGTCGATCGCGCCGCTCCTTGCAAGCGCGTCGCAGATATCGAGCGCCTGCTCGCCGTCGTCAGGCTGAGAAACGAAGAGCTTATCCATGCAGATGCCGAGCTTTTCGGCGTAAACGGGATCGAGCGCATGCTCCGCGTCGATGAAGACGCACATGCCGCCCCGCTTCTGCGCCTCGGCAATGATGTGCAGCGCCATCGTGGTCTTGCCGGAGGATTCCGGGCCGTAGATCTCGATGATGCGGCCGCGGGGCACGCCGCCGACGCCGAGCGCCGCGTCGAGCTCGATGCAGCCAGTCGGGATAACGTCGACCTTGATCTTCGCCGCAGCGTCGCCCATCAGCATGATGGAGCCCTTGCCGTACTGTTTTTCGATTTGGCTCAGCGCAACTTCAAGTGCTTTTTCTTTTGACATAAGTGACCTCCGTATCACGGTTTAACATTATTATTATACCACATTACAGCATATTCTGCATCATTTTTTTGAGCATGACGAGCGCGGCGAGGTTCGTTTTTTTGCGTATCGCCGTCCTTGAACCGGTGAAGACGAAGCGGCGGACAGCGGCGCCGGCAGCGCAGGCGCAGGCGACGAAAACGAGGCCCGGCTCATGGCAGGGAGGGAGGGGATACTCCGCGCCGTTTTCATCGAAGAACGGACCCGCGAGCCCCGTTACGGCGGCGGCGTAATCGGCTCCGCTTCTTTCGAGGGCTCCCCACGCCATCGCGAGGCCGACCTCCGCGCTGACAGCGGTTTTTCGGGAGATCAGAATCGGATCAACGCCGAGGCGCTTCGCTTTTGCGCCGTCGGAATAGGTCACGAAACCGTCCGAAAACCAGTTGGAGCTGCCGGGAATGTCGACGAGGGAGGCGGAGATCATGCCTCCGGTGAGGCTTTCCGCCGCTGTGACGAAGCGGTGATTCTCCGTCAGGAAGCGGGCGATCCATTCCGCGTTTTCACGGATGCGCGCATCAAGCGCCGCGATGAGCTTTTCCTCCGCGGGACCGGGCTCGAATAAGTGTCTTTCCGTCATGGCCGCCTCCGCATCAGCGCTGTTTGAATAGATCCCGGCTCGCGAGGGTATAGTCGACGCCGGACCAGATGGTCAGGATCACGCTCGCGCAGACCGCGATGAAATCGAGCGGCACACCGACGGCGCGGCAGAGCTGGCCGATGATGAAAACGGCGAGCAGCGACGCGAACTGGAGGACCGTTTTGGCCTTCCCTATCGGCTTCGCGGCGATGACCCTGCCCTTGCTCGCGGCAAGCTGGCGGATGCCGCTGACGAAGATCTCGCGGGCGATGATGATGAACGCGAAGACGGGCATCAGGAAATTGCCGAAGCTCATTACCTCATATTTGCAGAGCATGATCAGCGCGGCGGAGGAAAGGAGCTTATCCGCCGTGGGGTCCATGAGCTTGCCGAAATCGGTGATGAGGCCGTGCTTGCGGGCGATCCTGCCGTCGAGCATGTCGGTGATGTACGCGCCGAGGAAAACAAGGCCGGCGATGATGTACTTGATGCAGATATCGACGCCGTTGAGGCTGAAAAGCACCCAGCTTTCCGGAAGGAAAAAGCAGACGATAAAAGTCGGGATCAGTATGATACGCAGCATCGTGAGCCTGTTCGGGAGATTCATTTTTCTTTACTCCTCCTTCAAAATGATGGCGTCAAGGTCGTAGTGGTGCGCTTTGACGATCCTCGCCGCAACATACTCGCCCGGGGAAGGAATCCTTACGGACGGATCCTCGGGGCGGAGCCGGATCACGCCGTCGACGTCCGCGCATTCGGCATACGAACGGCCGACCGCGGTAAAGCCCTCCCTGCCGGGGGTGACGGATTCGACAAGAACGGTGCAGACGGTCCCGACGCGCTTTTTGTTGAGCTCAAGGGAGATCGCCTGCTGGCGGCGCATGATGGCGTCGAGCCGCGCCTCGGCAACGCTTTCATCGACGCGGTCCGGGAATTCCGCGGCGGGGGTGCCGTCCTCAGGGGAATAGACGAAGGCGCCGACGCGGTCGAAGGGCTGCTCCGCCATAAAGGCTTCGAGCTCACGGAAATCCTCCTCCGTTTCGCCGGGGAAGCCGAGCATAACGGTCGTGCGGAGAATGAAATCAGGAGCGTTTTCGCGGATATAGGCGCAGATCTTCCGGATATGCTCTGCACTGCCGTGGCGGTTCATCGCCGTCAGCATGCGGGGCGTGATGTGCTGGATCGGGATATCGATATAATTGCAGATCTTCGGATCGTCGCGCATCGCGTCCACGAGCTCCTCCGTGATCGTGTTCGGATAGGCATACAGAACGCGGATCCAGCGAAGGCCGCCGATCGCGGAAAGAGCGGCAAGCAGCTCCTTTAGCATCGGCCTGCCGTAGATATCCATGCCGTAAGCGGAGGTATCCTGCGCGATGACGGTGAGCTCCGTCACGCCTTTTTCTGCAAGGGCCTTCGCTTCCTCAACGAGCTTTTCCATCGGAACACTGACGCGGCCGCCGCGGATCAGCGGGATCGCGCAGTAGGTGCAGCGGTTGTCGCAGCCGTCCGCGATGCGCAGATAGGCGCGCCACGGCGGCGTCGAAACGAGCCTGGAAGCGCCGCAGCAGTTTACCAGGCGGCGGTCAGAAGGCCCCGAAACAGCGCTTTCGCCGCCCGCGAGGCGGAAAAGCTCCTTCGCGAGGGAGGGATAATCGCGGACGCCCCAGAAAATATCGACCTCCGGAAGCTCCGGCGGAAGGTCCTCGGAATAGCGCTCGGAAAGGCAGCCCGAAACGACGAGCAGCCCGCAGGAGCCCGATTTTTTGTATTCAGCCATGGCGAGGATCGTGTCGATTGAATCCTGCTTTGCGCTCGTGATGAAGCCGCAGGTGTTGACGATTATGATCTCCGCTTCTGCCGGATCCGGAACAACTTCGAAGCCGAGGGAAACGAGCTCGCCGAGAAGGATCTCCGTATCGACGGTATTTTTGCTGCAGCCGAGCGAAACGGCGCCGGCCTTTTTGAATTTCATGGTTTTTCCTTTGCTGTTTCTGGAAATCCCGCGGAGGCGTTTACTGCTCTCCTCCGCCGGAAACATGGATCTCGCCGCCGAAAACGCGGTTGAATTCCGCCGCGTCGATCAAAACCCTGCGGGGTTTCGCGCCGTCGGCGGGGGAAACATAATTCTTCTGCTCCATGATGTCGATGAGCCTCGCGGCGCGTGCGTAGCCGACGCGCAGACGACGCTGGATCATGGAGATCGAGGCCTGTCCGCTCTCGATAACGAGACGCACGGCGTCCGGAAGAAGCTCGTCCTCCTGCTTGCCGTTGCCCTGGCCTGGGGAAGCGCCGTTCGTCGTCAGTTCCGAGAGCATATCCTCATGGAAATCCTGACGGCCCGCTGCGGATTGCGCGAAGAATTCCGCGATGGCTTCGACCTCTTCATCGTCGACATACGCGCCCTGCGCCCTCGTGGGCTTGCTTGCGCCGTTCGGATGGAAGAGCATATCGCCGCGGCCGAGGAGCTTCTCCGCGCCGCTCGCGTCGAGGATGACCCTCGAATCGATGCCGTTCGAAACGGCGAAGGCGATGCGGGAGGGGATGTTGGCCTTGATGAGGCCGGTGATGACGTCCACGGAGGGACGCTGCGTTGCGACGATGAGGTGGATGCCGCAGGCACGGCCGAGCTGCGCGATGCGGACGATCGAATCTTCAACATCCTTCGCCGCGACGATCATGAGGTCGGCAAGCTCGTCGATGATGATCACAAGGCGGGGCCAGCGCTCGTTTTCGTCGGTCTGGATCGCGTTGTAGCGGTCGATATCCCTTGCGTGCAGATCGCCCATCTTCTTATAGCGGGAATCCATTTCGTTGACGGCCCAGCGCAGCGCGCCGGCGGCTTTCTTCGGATCTGTGACGACGGGGCAGAACAGGTGCGGCAGGGTGGAGAAGATCGAAAGCTCAACGACCTTCGGGTCGATGAGGATCATTCGAACATCCTTCGGGGAGGATTTATAGATCAGCGAAAGGATGATGCCGTTGATGCAGACGGATTTACCGGAACCGGTCTGGCCCGCGACGAGCATATGCGGCATCTTTCCGAGGTCGCCGAGAACGACCTTGCCGGCGATATCCTTGCCGAGTGCGAAGGTCAGCGGGGATTTCGCGGCGCTGAATTCCGGCGCTTCGAGCAGTTCCCTCAGAAGGACCGTTGCAGTGCTCTTGTTCGGGATCTCGACGCCGATCGCGGATTTGCCGGGGATCGGCGCTTCGATGCGGACGCGCGGGGCGGCGAGGGCAAGCTGGATATCGTTATTGAGCGCTGTGACACGGTTGACGCGAACGCCCTGCGCCGGCTGAAGCTCGAATCTTGTGATCACGGGGCCGACGCTGATATTTATGATCCTTGCGGAAATATTGAAGCTCGCGAGAGTGTCGATCAGGATCCGCGCCTTCTCTTCGGGGGATTCCATGCCGACGCTGCTGCCGGGTTCTGGCAGCTTCAGCAGGGTCAGCGGGGGCTTGCGGTATTCGTAAACGACGGGAGCGGGTTCGATCGGCGCAGCTTCGACGGCTTCGCCGCCGACGTCCTCCGCGGGAGGTACGGGCTCCTGCGGGTTTTCGCCCTCGTCCTCATCATAGCGGGAGATCACGATGCCTTCGAGAGCGTCCCCGTCCGCGTTCTCGGCGGGTTCGGCGGGAACGGAGGGAACATCGGGCTCGTCGAAATCGAGCTCGACATCCGCAAAGACGGGATCGGCGCCGGTTTTCGCGGGCTGAACAGGCGGGCGGGAAGGGACCTTCTCGTCGGCGGCGGGATGGGAAGCGGGAACGCCGCCCCAGGTCTCGCCGGTGGTATTGAAGCTGTCCTTGAGCTCCTGGCCCTTGCTGCGTTTTTTCGGAAGCTTGCCGGTGTGCAGAGGGCCGCTGACGGGGAAGAACTCCGGTCCGTCGTCGGTTTTCGGGTTCCTGCGGCGAGAATGGCCGTCGCGCTCGCGCCATTTATCGGCGGGATCTTCCTGCTGTTTGCGGCGCCTGCCGTAACCGTAATCGGAATCGCCGGCGGTCAGGGGCTTGCCGGTATGCTCGATGAAACCGTCGTCTTCGGTCTCATCGGTCTTTGCCGTGCGCTTTTTCCTGCCGCCTTCATCCGCCAGATCCTCCGTATAAAGGGGGCGTTTTTCCCTGCGCGCGGCAGCGGCGGCGCGGTGGGATTCGCGGAGTTTTTTGAGTCTTGCGCTGATCGAGAAATGGGTCAGAAGCAGTCCGGCGATGAGCGCGGCGCCGATGAGAGCGATAACGCCGCCCGTGACGCCGAGCAGCTGAACGAATACCCAGCCGAACATACCGCCGAAGAAGCCGCCGCCGCGGCGGGCGGAGCCGAGCTCAAGCGCGCTGCGTATCGAATCGCCGAAGGGCGCCTTCACGAGCGCGTCCTTGACGGTCAGAACGTGGATGACGGTGATCAGAGAAAAAACGATCACCGCGGCGCAGACGATCGAACGCGGCGCGAGCTCGCTTTTCTCGAAAACGAGCATCAGCACGCCGAGGGCGATCAGCAGCACGGGCATCGCGTAGGTCACAACGCCGAAGAGGCTGAACAGCGCCGGCGCGATCTTCGCAAGGATGCCGGTAGAGCCGAAATAGCTGAAAATGCCGAGGATGACTCCGGCGAAGATCAGCACGACTGCCGCGATCTCCCTGCCGAAGCCGTCCTGACGGCGCTCGGGGGCCGTGTTCCTGCGGGTCCTGCCTGCGGATCGGCTTGCCGTGCCGCGGGAACGCGAGGCGGAAGCTTTTGAAGGACTCCTTTTGGAACCGGATCTTGTATTGGTATTTTTTTTGCCTGTTGCCATAGTCAACTGCCTTTCTTTAGTTGATGGAACAAATATCGGAACGGCGCCTTGGCGGGAAACGCTGCGGCGCGCAACTTTCAACATATCACCATTATGTATTATACAGCAAACGGACCGAAATGTGAAGTGCGGGGAGGCGTGGGAAAGAAATCTTTGCTTGCGGAACGCGGGTAAAAGAGGCAAAAAAGAAAAAACGCCGCTGAAGCGGCGCAGCGGCGTTGCTTTTCAGAACAGAGACGAGATTTTAGCGATAAGGTCGGCGAACTGCTCCGCGAAGAACACGGAAACGATCAGCGCGGCGACGCCGAAAAGCAGGAAAAAGCAGAGGAAGCTCATCGCGAAATTCCGGCGGTTGATGTTGCTGTTCCGGAACGAAAGCACGAACATGATGACCCAGCCGATAACGGGGATGAGAAACAGCAGGGTGAGGCCGAAATACTCCCAATGGCCGATCGGACGGTATTTTTCGGGCAGCATGTCCGCGGTGAAGGAGGGTTCCTTGCTCAGGGAATAGCGGTCTTCTTCGGGCAGAAAATCGCGCTCGATGCTGCTTCCGACCGGTGAAGCCTTTCTCGGGGCGTAGGGCTCATAACAGCTTTGCGCCGGCGCAGCAGCGGGGCGGGGGACTTGGACGGGAACGGCCGAGGGCGCGCCGCAGTATGGACAGAACTTCGCGCTGTCGCCGAAACCTCTTCCGCAGTTTCCGCAGTATTGCATTGATCCCGCCTCCTTTCCGCGCCTCCAGTAAAGGACGGCGCTTGCTGATCACTGCTATTTTACAAACATCGCTCCGCTTTGTCAAGAAAGGACGGCGAAAACCCCGGGGAAAGTGGGCTGTCGGAACAATTCGCTATTGACGGGCGGAAGATTTGCTGATAATATAAAATTTTGAAGAAACGCCGGTTCGAAACCGGCAGATCCGGAGGAAATACCAAATGAAGATCAAAAAGCTGCTTTCCCTGCTGCTTTGCCTGCTGCTCGTTCTGAGCATCATCCCCGCAGTCGGCATTGCGGAAACGGAAGCGGAAGAACAGGACGTCGAAACGCGCATCGCGCAGCTTCTCGACTATTCCGCAAGACTGCACAACATGGAAAAGCGTTACGCGCCGAAGGTCGATAAAGCGGCCCGCTGGGAGGATCCCTACGCGAACGCGAGGATCATCGTCAAATTCGCGGGCGAGCTCGATTATTCCGGCTCCGTCGCGCACGTGAACGGTTATAATGACTGGCACGTGATCCAGTACCGCACCTCCGAGGAGGCCGAAAAGGCGGCGGCGACCTACCGCAAGCTCCCCGGCGTCGCATATGTCTGCCCCGACCAGATCATGACGATTGCGCAGACTCCGCACAACAACAACTTCAATTCCTGGGGCTACGGCGCGAACCACGTCGATGCTTTCAACTATACCGAATGGCTCCTTGAACAGTACGGCGATGACGTCAATGCTCTTCCCGAGATCATCGTTGCGGTTCTCGATACCGGCGTCGACAGCGACCATCCGTATCTCGACGGCCGTCATGCTCCCGGCGGTTACGATTTCGTAGATAACGACAACGACCCCGAGGATGAACATTACCACGGCACGCACGTTTCCGGCACGATCGTCGACGGCACGCTCCCGAACGTCAAGATCATGGGCATCCGCATCCTCGACGCGCAGGGCTACGGCAACACCACCGATATCGTAAACGGTATGGAATACGCGAATCTCCACGGCGCCAAGGTCGCGAACCTCAGTCTCCGCGGCCCGAGGACCGACGACAGCTTCGCGATGTACACCGAGGTCATCAACAACGGCACCGATAACGGCACAGTCTACTGTGTCGCTTCCGGCAACGACGGCGGCAGCTCCGAGGACTGGACCCCCGGCTGCGTGCAGAGGGCGTTCACCGTTGCAGCGCATGACAGCAACCATGCGATGGCGTATTTCTCCAACGTCGGTCCGAGCGTCGATATCACGGCCCCCGGCGTCAACATCCGCAGCTGCGTTCCCGGCGGCGGCTACAATAATCTCGACGGCACAAGCATGGCGACGCCGCATGTATCCGCGGCCTGCGCTCTCGTCTTAAGCTTCGATCCCGATATGGATCCGGACGCCGTCATCGAAACGCTGAAAGGCGCGGCGGTGGATTACGGCCTCTCCGGCGGCGGCACCGGCCTTCTGAACGTTACCGACCTTTTGAAGTACGATAACATCCTCAACGGCGAAGGCAGCACGATCCACTTCACCTCCGGCGGCACCTATCCCTGGGCGACCACCGAGACCGACGCGTACAGCACCAACAGCGGCGTCGCGAACAGCACTTCCACGCTCACGAGCCGCGCGACGCTCGGCGCGTATCAGCGGATCAGCTTTGAATACAAGGTCTCCGCGGGCAGCGGCGACAGGTTCGTCTTCACGGCGGACGGCACGGAGCTTCTCAGTTCCAACGGCACGAGCGGCTGGCAGACCTATGAAGGCCTGATCCCCGGCAGCGGCGCGATCACGCTCAACTGGTCATATATCAAGGACGGCAGCGGCAACGGCGGCGACGACTGCGCGAGGATCCGCAACGTTGTTGTCGAAAAAACCATCAGCAGCGTTATAAACGGCGATGGTTGCAGCTATCTCTTCGAATCCGGCGATCCGTATCCCTGGGTCGTTGACGGCGATGCGGCGATGAGCGGCAACACCGGCGTCAACAATTCCGTTTCCGACGCGACGGCGACTATCCATGCCGAGGCCGGCGAATCTGTCCTCTTCAGCTACAAGACCTCCTGCGGCGCGGGCGACAAGTTCCAGTTCCTCGTTAACGGCCAGGTCATGATGGAGGCGACTTCGACCACCGACTGGACGCTCTATGAGTACCTGATCGAAAACGCCGGCGATTACGAGATCACCTTCCGCTATGTCAAGGACGGTTCCGGTTCCACCGGTTCGGATCGCGCCTGGGTCAAGGGCGTTTCCATGATCTACAGCCTCAGCAGCTCGCTGAACGTTCCGGGCGGCCATCTTGTCTTCAGCAACAACAGCACCTATCCCTGGGTCGCCGAGGGCAACTACGCGAAGAGCGGCAACAGGAATGTTTCGAGTTCCTCTTCTGCGCTGACGCTCAGCATTTCAATGAACGCGGGCGATACGCTCACCTTCCGCTATAAGGTCAGCAGCGAATCGAACTACGACTGGTTCTATTTCAAGGTCAACGGAAACCAGATCTTCCGCTATTCCGGAACGGTGAACTGGACGACCTACACCTATACCGCCGACACGAACGGCACCTATACCTTCACCTGGCTGTACGAGAAGGATTACAGCGTCAACACCGGCGACGACTGCGCGTACCTCGATGATGTTGAGTTTATCGCAAGCGAGCCGAGCTTCACCCCCGGCGACTGCGATGACGACGGCGACGTCGACGTCACCGACTCGCTGCTCGCGATGCGCTTCTCAATGGGCATCATCAACGCATCCGCACTGAATACCGAAGCCGCGGATATGAACGGCAACGGCACGGTCGAGATGTCCGATGCGGTCACGATCCTCCGCATGGCGATGGGTCTCATCTGACGGAACGGCAACAGCATACGAAGACCGGCGGCTTTCCGCCGGTCTTTTTATCGGCTTCGGGAGTGATGCGACTGCCCCGGTATGTTCTTAAAAAGGAAAAACCGAAAATCGACAAATAATATGGTTTTTTTCTAAAAAAATACGTAAGAATCCGTTGACTTTTCGGAACTCGGGTGATATAATACATTTACATTTATTATAGTACGATAGTATACAGTGGCGTAATAGCCCCTGCCGCTTGTTTGCGGACAGCGCAATTAAACAACAGATTCAGTGGAGGGAATGTCTTTAATGGATAAAGACAGAATTGCTTCGGAAAACAGCATGAACACGGACTCCGCAAACCGGGGTGCAGATAAAGAAGGATCAAAGGCGAAAAAGCGCAGAAAGAGACCGGCTTCCATGATTGTGAAGGTCATCGGGATTATTCTCTGCGTCGTTTTCGGTCTGACGCTGCTGTTCAATCTTACAATAATCATCAAGGGCCTGATCCATCCGGAGACGCCGCCTTCCGTCTTCGGCTATACGCCGATGATCGTAAAATCCGGTTCAATGAGCAGCAACACGCAGCATACGATCTACCAAAACGAGATCGTCGATATGACACCGGAACAGATCGCCGCGATCAAGGTCGGAGACACCGTCTATACAATGGCGGAGGATTACAGGATCGAGAATAAGGTCGTCAGCGTCGGGACCGACGCGGAAAACCCGGTCTATATCGTTGAGCGTCCCGCGCCGGATCATATCGAGACCGGAGACCTGATCTTCTCGAAAAAGATCGACGCGAAGGAGCTCAAGGTCGGCGACATCATCTCCTATATGGAGGGCCAGTCTGCCGTTACGCATAGGATCGTCCGCATCAATGAGGTCGACGAAAAAACCGGAAAGCGTTCCTTTGTTACGAAGGGTGATTTCAACAACGGCGTCGATACCGGCGACCCGATCCAGGAGGATGCGCTGATCGGCATCTTCAAAGCCCGCGTTCCCGCGCTTGGCGATTTCATCTACTTCCTGCAGAAGCCGGTCGGCATGGCGATCTTCATCGGCGTTCCCGTGCTTGCGTTTGTTGTTTTCGATATCATCCGCCGGAACCGCAGCAGCAGCAAAGCGGCGTCGAAGACCGAGGCGCTTGAAGCGGAGCTCGAGCGTCTGCGCGCCCTTGCGAAGCAGCAGGAAGAAAAGGAGAAGGCGGAAAGCGCCGGAAAAGGCGAATAACGTATATTACCGGCAGCCGGTGCCACGACCGGCCGACGGCGGTATAATTTGTGAGCTATGCCGCTCAAGACGGGCGCCGCGCCACGGCAGCGCTGCGGCAGCAAGAGGCCGAGCTCACCGTTGGGACAACGTTTTGTCCCGAGCAAAAAGGGCAAACCTTTGCCCCAACATCCAAATTTTAAGGAGGAAAATTCTATGAAAAAGAATTGGACCACGAGAGTAGCGGTCGCTCTGCTCGCTCTCACACTGATCACCAGCTGCTTCGTAGGAAGCACCTTCGCTAAGTACGTCACCAGGGCGCAGGGC
The DNA here is from genome assembly GCA_016288175.1 of Bacillota bacterium. Taxonomy (GTDB): domain Bacteria; phylum Bacillota; class Clostridia; order Christensenellales; family CAG-138; genus PeH17. The sequence continues at coordinate 13,707 of JAEEYN010000016.1, forward strand.
GAAGACAACGCTCGCGTTGCGAAGTGGGGCATCCTGCTCACCATGGAAGGCGATAACATGTTCGCTCCCGAGTATGAGCATGACGATCCGGATTTCACCGGTGAAGAAACCACCCTCAGCGTTCGCGTTGATCCCGACTACGACGGCGAAATCACCGACCTCGTAGCGCCCGGTACCACCAATGACGGTTTCAAGGCCACTATCGTCGGCCAGCCCGAGGTTGCTGTTCGTTACACTCTCCACATCGACGCCGACTGGACCGATGTTGTCCTGCCCGCAGGCGAATACACCGACTTCACCAAGCTCGTTCAGAATGATGACGGCGAATACGGCTACTTCGATAAGTTCACCCTTGAGAAGGACTACTGCCCCATCAAGTGGGACATCACCGTCAAGAAGAACGGCGGCGCTGCTATGAGTCTCACCCAGGTTGCCCGTGAATTTAACCTTCAGCTTGCTGAGCAGATGGGCATGACCGAGAACGGCTTTGCCGCTTCCGACGCGAAGACCATCGTTGAAACCTGGGGCCCGCAACTTGCGAACCTGATGCTCTCCATCATCAATGATGAGGGCGAAGCAGGCGCTTCCAATGCTGTATTCACCATCAACGAGGATGGCTCCATCGATCTTTCCATCGACTTCGATCCCAACAGGTCCCTCGACTTCGAGTTCGGCCTTGTCTGGACCTGGGCCTTCGAAGAGGGCGACGAGATTGAAGAAGGCATCTACGAGTTCGACGCAGCCGACACCTGGCTTGGCAACTTCGTTGCTTACAAAGAGTTCGGCGAGTGCGCTGACTACGCAGAAGAATTCGATGCTGCTGAGGATGCATCCTACACCATCGGCTTCAAGTTCCTCGCTTCCGCGACCCAGATCGACTAATTCGATCTTCCCTAGCATCTGACGTCAATTAAATGCTGTCCGGATCCGTCCTCGTGGCGGGCGGATCCGGTTTCCGGGCGAAGGATGCGCCGCTCCGAAATAATCGGGACGGATCAATGCGCCCCTGCGCGGACGCATCGATCCATGCCGATGAAAAGGCCTTGTGGCCGATACACAAGGCGGAACGATTTGAGCTTCCGCCGCAGCAAGAAGGGAGTAAAGCTATGGCAAAAAGCAAAAAGAGGAGAGGCTGGCTGCTGCCGGCAACGCTGATCCTGTTCATACTTTCGTTAACGACCCTTTCGCTGATGGCGCTGGTGACCTATGCCTGGCGCAGCGAGGAGCCGACGCATCTGCTCACCTTCGAAAACGAGAGGCTGACCTGGGATGAGAATACCGAGGTCGATGAAAACGGCTGGGCAAGGATCGCTTTCTTCAGCACCGAATATCAGAACGTCGAATCCAGCAATGAAGATAACGTCTTTGCGCCCGGCACGGATCAGGATACGGTCATCCGCCTTCTGAACAGGAGCGACGATACGATCACCTACACCGCTATCGCGTGGAAGATCAAGGAATGCGATATCCTCGCTTTCGAAGCCGGTTTTGAGGCCGAAGGCTCCTCTCCGACGACGGATTACGCCGCGATCCTTCCTGAGCATATCACGGAAGATCAGCTCATCGGCGCTGTGACCGGAACCGTTTCCGGCAAAGGCTACCAGGATTTCGATATCGGCTGGTACTGGGAATATGAGCGCGGCGATGTTGCCGACCCAGGCGTCGGAACGATCCCCGACATCTATGAATACGACTATGACGATACCGACCTCGGCAACAAGGCCGCATGGGATGTTGCGGATGACGCCACCCTCGGTTTTGCGATCATCGTCGAGGGCGAAACGCCCGTTCCGCCTCCGCCTACAGGCCATAACACCTGGCTGTGGTGGGGCGTCGGCTTCGTCGGCGCCTGCGGCGTGCTGCTCGTTGTTGAGCTGATTTTGAACGCGAAGCGCAAAAAGAGAGAGAAAAAGGATCCTGATTCGAAGGAATAATGCGCAGGAGTCGGAGTTGAGCGGGGAAGAGAAGGGAAAAAGCGAAGAACGCAGAAGGATCAGGCCGGGCAAGATCGTGCTGATCGTGTTCGTTGTGTTGATCGTCTACATCTGCGTTTTCAGCCTCACCGCGAAATTCGTGAACAACGAATCGCTCCCGATGCCCCTCGGGTTCGGCGCCGCAACGGTGCTTACGGGCAGCATGGAGCCGACACTGCATGAAAACGATCTTGCGATAATCGCCGGGACCTCGCAGTATTCCGTCGGGGACATCGCGATCTACCAAACGGCGGGAACGCCCGTTATCCACAGGATCATCGAGATCGACGAAGAAGCCGGCACAGTCGTTCTTCAGGGCGACGCGAACAACGCGCCGGATGAGCCGATCACCGTTTCCCGCCTCAAGGGAAAACTGCTGTTCAGGGTCCCCTTCGTCGGTTGGCTGATGAGGCACCTGCACACCGTTCCCGGGATCATCATGATCCTGCTGCTGATCTTCGTTCTTTTCGCCCTTTCCGTCCGCGCGAGGGAAAAGGATGCGGAGGAGAGCGAAAAAGAGGAGGAGCTCAAGCGGGAGATCCTGAAGCTCCGCGGCATGGGCCTTGCGGAGACGCCCGGCGAATTCGAGAAATACGACGACGGGCTTACCGAAACGGAACGGGAAATCAGGCGGCTCAAGAAGCAGCTTGGTCTCAGCGACGAAAAGCCCGGGGGCGGCGAAAAGCCGAAAAATGACAGCTCCGCTGAATAAGCCTTCATGGGATGACAGCGTTAATTGATCCATAGGAGGAATAAACGATGAAGCGAAAGAAAGCATCGAGAGGCGTCCTTATTGACGTTGCATTGTTGCTGCTTTGCCTTCTGTGCGTAACGACCTGCCTGTCGTCAGGCATTCTGGCGAAGTTTGCCTCCAGAGCAGCCGATACGGAAACCGCAAGGGTCGCCGGCTTCGCCGTCAGCGCAAGCGCGAAGCAGGATCCCGATGATCCGCTGAAGTATTCCGTAACGGTCAAAAACGAATCCGAAACCGCCGTTGAATATTCGCTGGAGCTGGTTTTCGACCGCGATATCACGGGGATCATCAAGGTTACCGTAAACGGACATGAGTACGAAGCAACGGCAGCAAACGGCAGCAGGATCATTATTCCCGCTCTCGGAACGCTTGCCGCGGGCTCGAAGTCCAAAACGGTCGAACTGGTCTTCACCGCCGGGAACCTGACCGAACCCATTGATTTCGATACCTTCGTTCGCTTTGAACAGGTAGATTGAGAGGCCTGCAATGAAAAGGAACGCTGAAAACAATTCATCCAAAAGAAAAGCGATCCGCATAAGCCTGCTTGTGCTCTCGCTGCTGCTCCTTGCCGGCGCCGTCGGCGTTTCGGCAAAGTACATTATGGAAAAGCAGGTTCAGGGCGGAACGATCCCGGCGAATACACCCGGCGAGGAGAACACGCCTGATTTGCAGGTCAATCCGAATCCGAACGATCCGCTCAGGACCGAAGCTCCCTCCGAAAAACCCACCGAGGAGCCGACGGAAGATGTTACCGAAGAGCCGACGGAGGGCATTACCGAGGAACCTGCGGAGACCGTCACCGACGAGCCGACGGATGAACCCACAGGGGAGCCGGAGCAGGGTCCCGGAACGAATCGCGAATAATAATAGAAAGCAAAGAAAAGAACGCCGAAAGGGCGCATCCACATAAGGAGAAGCAGGTTTTCGGCATAAAATAACCCTAAGAATCAAACAGATCCGCGGATATAGAAACTATCCACGGATCTGTTCTTTTTGATGCAAACGGCATGGATGAGAGGTAAAACCGCCGGCGCAAACCGGCGGTTTTGAAGAAATATCAGGCGGATCCGCGGAACGGCCGCCAGCCGACCTCACTCGGCGGCGAGCGCGATCCTCATGATCAGAAGTCCGTCGGTGGCGTTCAGAACGCCGTCGCCGTTGACGTCGCCGTTCACGAAGCCCTGACCCTCGATCAGGGTGATCCCCATCGAGTAACGCATCGCGAGCAGCGCGTCGGTGGAGTCGACCTTGCCGTCGAGGTTGATATCACCGATGAGGGTGGGGGAAGGAGCGTACTGCGCGGTCACGGTCGTGTCGGCGGTGATGTTGTCGAACGCGGTATCCCAGCCGGTGAACACATAGCCGGAATGCTCGGGAGCTGCCGGCGCGGTCGCCGCGGAGCCGTAGGCAACGGTCTCGGTTCCGATCACTGTGCCGTCCCAATCGAGGAAGGTGACGGTGAAGGTGTTCACGGTCTCGGTGAAGACTGCGGTGTAAGTCGCGTCGCCGATTACGGAGACGATCTCGGGCGTCCAGCCGGAGAAGGTATAGGTGTACTGGGCCGTCGCTTCCTTAGTGGGATCTGCGTGTGCGGGCATAGCGCCGTACTCATATTCCTCGGTTTCCTCGGTGCCGTCGATGATCCATGTGACGGTGTACTTGTTGACGGTTTCGGTGAACTGCGCGGTATAGGCCGCGTCGCCGGTTACGGAAACGACCTCAGGCGTCCAGCCGGAGAAGGTGTAGGTGTACTGGGCCGTCGCTTCCTTAGTGGGATCGGCGTGAGTGGGCATTGCGCCGTACTCATATTCTTCGGTCTCGGTTTCGCCGTCGATGACCCAGGTCACGGTGTACTTGTTGACCGTCTCGGTGAAGACTGCGGTGTAAGTCGCGTCACCGGTTACTTCAACGATTTCGGGAGTCCAGCCGGAGAAGGTGTAGGTGTACTGCGCGGTCGCGGGCCTGGTGGGCTCGGCACCAGTATAGCTCGGCATCGTGCCGTAGGGAACCTCGGTGTCAGCCTCGAGCACCGTGCCGTCCCAGTTCTTCCAGGTCACGGTGTAGGTGTTGAGGCTCTGGGAGAAGGTCGCGGTGTAAGTCGCGTCGCC
>JAEEYN010000128.1 GCA_016288175.1 Bacillota bacterium
TATAATAATACCAAATTTTCAAAAACTTCGCAAGGCTTAAATCCCGACATTTTTTTCAAAATTGTAGGCAGAAAACGGGCGGTACACCATATCTTGTGCAGGTCCCGCGAACGCTTTGAAAAAATATTTTGTTAGGCAAAATATAATCGCTATGATATTACGGCGTGTGTCCGTCCGGCGGGATGTTTTTTTCCGAAACGCAGCCGTTCAGCGCGAGCATGAGCCTTCGAAGGGCGGTATGCGCGGCGGGGACGTCGACGGGAAGGAAGCGGAGCTTTGCGCCGGGGCGGAGCTGCGCCGCCGTCGGAAGGTCCGCCGCGATGACATGCGCGATCTTCGCGTAGCCGCCGCTCGTCGGACAGTCCGCGAGCATCAGTATCGGCTGCCCCGCGGAGGTGACCTGAATATCGCCGGGCAGCATCCCCTCGGAGATGATGTTGCCGTCCGCGCCTTCGCGGAAGCCGATCGCCGGCCCCGAAAGGCGGATACCCATGCGCGAGCTCTCGGGGGTATAAAGATACTCTCCGGAAAGGAAATTTTCCCTGCCCTCCGGCGAAAAACGCTCCCATTGAACGCCCTGTGTGACGCGGAGCCCGGCCGCGTTCCCCGGCAGTTCGAGCGGCATTTTACCGATCATGCGGCAAACCGGCGGCACGGTCTTTTTAAGCGCGAGCATCTGCCCCGCTTCAAGGCTTTTCGCCCGCAGACCGACCGATCCCTCCGCGAGACCGCCCGAAACGGCGATATAGGCGCGCATCCCTGCATCGAGCGGGCGCGAAAGCAGCTCATCGCCTGTAAAAACGCGCACGGAGGCGTTCACCGGGAAAGCGAGCTCCTCCGCGCCGCGGCGGATAACGATCCCGTCGAGCCCGCCGACAACGGCGATCACACGCTCATCGAAAAAGCGTATCCCCGGCAGCACGAGCGCCGCCTCGATGGCGGCCGCGCCGTCCGGATTCCCGGCAAGGCGGTTCGCAAGGACGCAGCGGACTGGATCCGCCGGTCCGCCCGTCGGAACGCCGAAGGGTTCGAGGCGGTGCCGCTCCGCAGATACGGCGAGAGTCAGGAAACCTTTCGAGGTGATCGCGATCAGTTTTTCGGCCATTGCCGCACCCCCTCTTTTTCGATTGCCGCGAATTCTTCCGCGGTGACGGGCACAAAGCGCACGGTATCCCCCGCTTCGAGCAGGGCTCGGCGCCCGGTTTCATCGAAAAGGCGCAGGGGCGTTCTTCCGATGATGTTCCATCCGCCCGGCGAAGGCTCGGGGTAAACGCCCGTCTGCATCCCGGCGATGCCGACGCTTCCGCCCGGAACATGTGTGCGCGGCGTTGTCCGGCGCGGGCAGGCGATGGCCGGGTCGAGCCCGCCGAGATACGGAAAGCCCGGCATGAAGCCGAGCATATAAACGCGGTAATCCGGCGCGGAATGCCTTTTTATGACCTCCTCCGTGGAAAGTCCGGCGTGCCTTGCGACATCTTCGATGTCCGCTCCGCAGTCCCCGCCGTACAGCACGGGAATGCTCACGCGCTTGCCCCCGGCGCAGGCGAACGCGGAAAAATCGAGTCCGCGCAGGAAAAGGCAGAGCTGGCCGTAGGTTATCTTCATCGGGTCGTATTCGACCGTCAACGTTCTGTATGCGGGCCTGCAGCCGATCACGCCCTCCGGCATCGCGGCGCGGACCGCCGCGGCGAGGGCTGTCACCTTCCGGTTCGTTTCCGGCGATATTTCGTTTTCGAAAACCGCGTCCACGGCGCGGTCGCCATGGGGCACGAGCTTCAGTCTTGCTTCCATTTTTCCTTTATTTATCGCAAAAAGCGCGGATCTCAACGCCCGCCTCCGCAAGCGCCGCACGGATCCTTCGGGCGAGCGCAACGGCCTTCGGGTTATCCCCGTGCAGGCAGATAGAATCGAAGCTGACGGCGATATCCGCGCCGTCCGCCGCCGCGACCCTTCCTTCCGAAACCGCCCGGCAGACGCGGGCGCAGACCTCGTTTTCATCGGAGATCACGGCCCCCGCTTCGCCGCGCGGAACAAGGCTTCCGTCCGCCCGGCAGGCGCGGTCCGCGAAAAACTCGCGCGCTGTCATGATCCCGTGCGAGCGGGCAGCCCTCGCCATCGAGCTCCCGGCGGGGCAGAGAAGGGGAAGCGACGGGTCATAAAGCCCGATCGCCCGAACGACGCCCTCCGCGGCGGCTTCGTCCTTCGCGGCGGTGTTATAGAGCGCGCCGTGGGGCTTCACGTAGCTCACGCGGGTCCCTTCCGCGCGGCAGACGCCGTCCAGCGCGCCGATCTGATAAAGAAGCGCGTCCGTGATCTCTTTTTCCGAAAGCGCCATATTCCGCCGCCCGAAGCCCATCGGATCCGGATAGCCCGGGTGCGCGCCGACGGTCACGCCGTATTTCGCCGCGAGCGCCGCCGCCCGCCGCATCACAGTCGGGTCCCCGCCGTGCCAGCCGCAGGCGATATTGACGGACGAAACGAGCGGGATAAGTTCCGCGTCCGCGCCGTAGGAATAAACGCCAAAGCCCTCGCCGAGGTCCGCGTTGAGGTCGATCCTTATTGCCATAGCCGCCTCCCTTCCGCCGTTCAGACCGCGGCGGAAAAAGTCTTTTCATATCCGGATTGTACCATGCGGCATGGCAAAAATCAACCGCGGCGCAAACACGAGCCGCGTGAAAAAGCCTTTTGAAATTATTTGAAAAAGCACTTGGCAGGTTCGCTCTGACGAGTTGGAATATAAGCATACTCTGATGCGTTAGACTGATCCCTTTTTAATTGAGGACATTGGAATTGGCGTTCCGAAGCTTTTTGAAAACGAATACCGTTTCCGCACGATCCTTTGGGAAGTTGAGCCGATCAAATCGACCGCGCCGCGGCGCTCTGCGATGACAAGCTCGGCGCGATAAACGGCACAACGGCACAGACCGTGAACTATTATTACAACGGTTCCGTGCTGATCGGCATGACCAACGGTTCAATATACCAGCGCTTCAGCTATGACGCAAACGGCAGGGTCGTTGCAGTCGACTATTCCACTGACAGCGGAAGCACATATACCACCTACTATTACCTCCGCAACGCGCAGGGCGACATCGTCAAGCTGATTGACGGCAACGGCAATACGGTGGTAGAATACGTATATGATAGCTGGGGCAAGAAGCTCTCAACAACCGGCACCTTGGCAGCTACATTAGGAGCCAACCAGCCGTTCCGCTACAGGGGCTGCGTCTACGATGAAGAAACGGGTTGGTACTATCTGCAGAGTCGGTATTACGATCCCACCACCGGAAGATTTATCTCCGCAGACGTCTATCTCTCCACCGGTCAGGGAGTGCTCGGGCACAATGCCTTCGCGTATTGTCTGAATAATCCGGAGAACAGTTCGGATCCGAGCGGCTGCATTCCGTTCAAAGGGTTTATCGCATTCTTCCGCGAATTGCTTGAATCCGGCGGCAGAGGTGGCCCGGTATTTTCGCATAGCAGCAGTTTGTCCAGCAAAGGATATATTGTTTCGAGTGGCCACTCTTCATCCTCTGGCAATAATTCGGGTTACAGCAGCGGTGCAGGAACAGGGGCAGGAACAACGGTCGGTCAGGGACCGACAATTGCTGGTGGTATCGCTGCAACTGCCTCGGGTCGCCCCGATGAAGAAACGCAAGGAATGCGTCTGCAGCAGCAGAATTCTCTTGATGGTGACTGTTTTGCGAGCGGCTATAGAGGAAGTTTTCAAAGATTCACAGGCCAATCTGGTGAAGGGATGGATGCGCATCATGTATTCCCGCAGTATTATAAATCACAGTTTCATGATTTGGACATCGATATAGATTTGCCTGAGCATTTATCATGGGTTGAGTCTCATTATCACAAATCATTTAGCTATGATTACAATTTGGAATGGAAGGGTTTCTTTGACGGAAATCCAACAAGAAATGGTGCATTCGGCCTTGCGCGCGAACTTGCAGGCAAGTATGGCTTCTGTATTTGGTTTGACTGGAGGTAAAACATGGAAATCATAAGGACAGGAAACGGCAGCTTTGAATGTTTTTATCCGGAAGACACATATGTTTCTCACAGTATATCGGATAATGACAACAACACGTTGACCTTTGAGTTCAAGTCCGGGGAAAAGCGAAGTTTTGCTTCTCCAAAATGGTTTTCTTCAGCATATAATGTGCAGTTTGGCATTTCCGTTTCAAAAGACGGCGAGCGTTTCTTTATTCAAAGTTGGGAGAAGGGGCTGTTTTGCTACTCTCTTAAAACGGGTGACCTTTGTTGGCACTTCAAAAGAAAACACGCATGGGATATGATCTTGGATGCTGATAAGTGCGTTTGTTTCTTTACCGATTGGGGAGCAGCAAGCATTTCTGTTTTGGACGGCACGCTCATTGACCGGTATTCGCTTACAACAGATTCATGGTTTTGCAAGATTGTCGATGAAACGCATATGATGTTGGGGCCCAAACGCGGTACTTACACTATAATCGATATGGATTTGAATGAGCTGTACCGCATACCTGTTTCCGCCTTAAATCCATCGGGTTTTTATAACTTTATTGTTAAGAAAGCTGAACTTCATGACGCTGTATTGGAAATCTCCGGTATCGAACAGACAGCTGATGAAATGCATAAGTGGTGGGAAAGCACTGAGAAGAATAGTTTTAGGCGATTGATTCAGCTGGACAGATTCATTGTTAAGACTTAATGACAACCGGATTCCAGCATACATTATGCATTGTACATACAAATACGAAATGAAATATGATGCAGTATCAGAATCTGCTCTCAGGGATTAGCAGTTCCTTGGCGCTCCGCTTAAAACTACGTCTCCAGTGCGAACGGCTCCGAGACAGCGCTTGTTTCCACCTATACGAACGGCAACGACGATGCGTTGAGTTTTTCCCTGCGGCGCCAACGGCAGGATCGCTGCCGTTGACTGCTCCAATGACAGCGGAAGCACATTTATCACATTTTTTGTCGTTCACAGCACAGCAATATTTTTTTAA
>JAEEYN010000129.1 GCA_016288175.1 Bacillota bacterium
GATCCTCGATGAGACTCCCGCGGAGGACGGCAGCGTCACCCTTTCAAAAGAGGAGTTCGAGCAGGCCAAAGCTGAGATCGAGCGCATGCGCGGCGAGATCGAGGCTTCGAAGAAGAACGCCGATGAGGCGGTCCTCGACGCCCAGAGGATCCAGGCGGAGTTTGCGAATTTCAGGAAGCGCAACCAGTCGATCCGCTCGGAAAGCATCGACGACGGCGTGCGCGAGACCGTTAAAGCGCTGCTGCCCGTGCTCGATAACTTCGACAGGGCTCTTGCGAATTCCGACGGCTCTCCTTTTGCGGAGGGTATGGAAAAAATCAACAAGCAGCTCATCGACTGCCTGAAGAAATGCGGCATGGAGGAAGTCGAAGCGGAAGGCGCATTCGATCCCAACCTCCACGAAGCCGTGATGCAGGACACCGAATCCGAAGCGGAATCGGGAACCATCACGGCAGTGCTCCAGAGGGGCTACCGCGTTAAGGGTAAGATCATCCGCCACACAATGGTCAAGGTAAAAGCCTGACCGCATCAAAACGAAATCCCGCCGGAGGGAATGAAAAAAACGCTCCGGCTCAAGGATAAACAATAAAAAAACAGCTTTAGGAGGCTTAAAACTATGTCTAAGATTATCGGTATTGACCTTGGTACCACCAACTCCTGCGTCGCCGTTCTCGAAGGCGGCGAACCCGTTGTTATCCCCAATCCCGAAGGCTCCCGTACCACGCCTTCCGTCGTTGCTTTCAAGGGCAGCGAGCGTCTTGTTGGCCAGGTCGCAAAGCGCCAGGCCATCACCAACCCGGATAACACCGTAAGCTCCATCAAGCGTGAAATGGGCAGCGATTACCGCCGCACCATCGAAGGCAAGGTCTACACTCCCCAGGAGATCTCCGCAATGATCCTTCAGAAAATGAAGCAGGATGCGGAAGCTTATCTCGGCGAGAAAGTGACCGACGCCGTTATCACCGTTCCCGCATACTTCTCTGACAGCCAGCGCCAGGCAACCAAGGACGCCGGCAAGATCGCGGGTCTCAACGTTCTCCGTATCATCAACGAGCCCACCGCGGCAGCGCTTGCATACGGCCTTAACAAAGAAAACAACCAGAAGATCCTCATCTACGACCTCGGCGGCGGCACCTTCGATGTTTCCATTCTCGAGATCGGCGACGGCGTATTCGAGGTCAAGGCGACCGCGGGCAACAACAGGCTCGGCGGCGACGACTTCGATGAGAGGCTGATGAACTACATCGCCGATGAATTCAAGAAGTCCCACGGCATCGACCTCCGCAACGACCGTATGGCGAAGCAGAGGCTGAAGGAAGCGGCGGAGAAGGCGAAGATCGAGCTTTCCGGCATGATGAGCGCAAACATCAACCTGCCCTTCATCTCCATGGATTCGAACGGCCCCGTCCATCTCGATATGAACATCAGCCGTGCGAAGTTCAACGAGCTGATCTCCGACCTGCTCGACAAGACCAAAGTCTGCGTCCAGCAGGCGCTGCGCGACGCGGATCTCAAGACCTCTCAGATCGATAAGGTCATTCTGGTCGGCGGTTCCAGCCGTGTACCCGCTGTTCAGGAGCTCGTTAAGAACCTGATCGGCAAGGAACCCTTCAAGGGCATCAACCCCGATGAGTGCGTCGCGATCGGCGCGGCGATCCAGGCCGGCGTTCTCGGCGGCGAAGTCAAGGACGTTCTGCTCCTCGACGTAACGCCCCTCAGCCTCGGCATCGAGACCCTCGGCGGCGTGTTCACCAAGCTCATCGAGCGCAACACCACCATCCCGACCAAGAAGAGCCAGATCTTCTCCACAGCGGCGGACGGCCAGACCAGCGTTGAGATCCACGTCCTCCAGGGCGAGCGCGAGATGGCGCAGTACAATAAATCCCTCGGTAAGTTCCAGCTCACCGGCATCGCTCCCGCACCCCGCGGCGTACCTCAGATCGAAGTCAGCTTCGATATCGACGCGAACGGCATCGTCCACGTCACTGCGAAGGACCTCGGCACCGGCAATGAGCAGAATATCACCATCACCGCTTCCACTAACCTCAGCGAGGCCGAGATCGACCGCGCTGTGAAGGAGGCGGAGCGCTTCGCGAACGAGGATAAGCAGCGCAAGGAAGAGGTCGAGATCCACAACCGCGCCGACACCCTCGTTTACGAGACCGAGAAGACCATGAAGGAGCTCGGCGACAAGATCGCGGAGAGCGACAAGCAGAAGATCAACGCGGAGATCGAAAGCCTCAAGAACGTTCTGAACGGCAATGACGCCCAGGCGATCAAGGCCCAGACCGAGAAGCTCACCGAGGTCTCCTACGAAGTCTTCGGCAAGATCTATCAGCAGGCACAGCAGGCGCAGGGCGGCGCGCAGGGCTTCGATCCGAACGCGCAGGGCTTCAATGCGAATGCACAGGGCGGCAGCGCGAACAACGCGAACGACGACGGCGTTGTCGATGCGGATTACGAAGTTGTTGACGACAAGAAATAATCGATCCGCTTAGTGCAAAGCTGCTGATCAGGCAAGAACAATGGGCCGGGGTGCGGGTTTCCGCGCTCCCGGTCTGCATGTTGACCCGCCGGAGGATAACGGCGGAAGAAGGATCATGGGAGGAATACCATGGCTGCAAAGAGAGATTATTACGAAGTCCTCGGCGTTCAGAAAACGGCGAGCGACGACGAGATCAAGCAGGCTTACCGCAAGCTTGCGAAAAAATACCATCCGGACCTGAACCCGAACAATAAGGAAGCGGAAGAAAAATTCAAGGAAGCGAACGAGGCGTACGAGGTATTGTCCGATAAGGACAAGCGCGCGAAGTACGATCAGTTCGGCCACGCCGCTTTCGACCCCTCCGCCGGCGGCGGCTACGGCTACGGCGCGAGCGGCTTCGGCGGCTTCTCCGGCTTCTCCAGCGGCGGTTTCTCCGGAACTTTCAACGGTTTTGAGGATATCCTCGGCTCCATGTTCGGCGGCGGTTTCGGCGGCAGCTCGCGCGCGTACAGTGCAAACGCGGCGATGGAGGGCGACGATCTCCGCTATAATCTGACGATCACCTTCGAGGAAGCGGCATTCGGCTGCAAGAAGGAGATCTCCTACCGCAGGGAGGAAAAATGCACCTCCTGCGGCGGCACCGGCGCAAAGCCCGGGTCTTCGACCAAGACCTGCACAAAATGCGGCGGAACGGGCCAGATCCGCGTTCAGCAGAACACCATCCTCGGCGCGATGATGAGCACGAGGGAATGCGACGCCTGCGGCGGCACCGGCAAGATTATCGAACAGCCCTGCGATAAATGCCGCGGCACGGGCCGCACGAGCAACCTCATGAAGGTCTCCGTGACGATCCCCGCCGGCATCGACGACGGCCAGACCATCCGCATCGGCGGCAAGGGCGGCGCGGGTTATAACGGCGGCCCCGACGGCGACCTGCTCGTTTCGATCCGCGTGAAGAACCACAAGCAGTTCATCCGCGAAGGCTTCGATCTTTATATCAATATGACGATCCCGATCACGACGGCTGTCCTCGGCGGCGAGGTCAAGGTCCCGACTCTTACGGGCGAAGTCAAATACAATATCCCCGCCGGGACCCAGAGCGGAACGACTTTCCGCCTCAGGGACCAGGGTGTTCAGAAGCTCCAGCAGCAGGGTAGGGGCGACCTTTATGTAAACGTGACGGTCGATATCCCGAAGCGGTTGACGGATGAACAGCGAAGGCTATTCGAACAGCTCGCCGTAACTTTCGGAGCGGAGCGGCCGGAGAACGGTTCCATCTTCTCGAAAATGAAGAAGGGAAAGAAGAAATAAGGAAGTCTCAGGGGGACGGAAACCGGCATTGATTTCCGCCCCTTTTTCTGTTAAAATCGTTTTATCAAAAGCAGGAGGCGTTTTATGGAAAAGAAAGTCAAAAAAATCGGCATGATCGTCGCGGTCGAGATCGCGGCCGTTATGAAAAGATACGAGGGCAGGCTCGAGGATGCGAGCGTTCCCGGCTTCGAGGTCAAACTGCTCCGAACCGAAGATTATGAGCTCTATATCGTCAACAGCGGGGCGGGGGAGATTGCCTCTTCCTCCGCGGTGCAGCTGCTGATCTCCCATTTCGGCGTTTCGATGGTCGTCAATTTCGGCGTCGTCGGCGGACTTACGCCGGAGATGAGCGTTGCGAAGCTCGCTGTCGTGACGGACGTCGTGCATTACGATTACGACGTTTCCGAATACCTCGGTTACAGAAAAGCGCAGTATGCGAACTATCCTTCGGTTTATATCCCGGCGACAAAATCGCTTGTCGATGCCGCGCTCGCGATCGAACCCGGTCTGAAGCCTGTCATCTGCGCTTCGGGCGATAAGTTCATCGGCAGTTCCGAAAGAAAATGGGCTCTGCACGAGGAATACAATGCCGATATCTGCGAAATGGAGGCCGCCGGCATCGTGCTGACCTGCAACAGGAACAACGTGCCCTGCCTTCTGATAAAGGCCGTTTCCGATTCAATGGGCGGCGGCGCGGAGGAATTCGCAAGGGAATTCGAGCGCTGCGCGGATATCTGCCTCGAAACCGTGGACAAACTGATCAGAATGCTCTGATCTTCATATCGAAGCCCACGCCGCGAACAGCGTATCCTTATGCGGATGCGCCGTTCCCGGCGTTTTTCTTTTTGCAAAAAATGAAAAAACCTGTTGACAAACGGATCGGACTTGATTATAATAACACTTGAATAAATGTTCAAATGATAATTTGAACAAAGGAGGCAAAGTTATGAGCGATACCGTACCGCA
>JAEEYN010000130.1 GCA_016288175.1 Bacillota bacterium
GATGCCGACGCCGCCGCCGTTATGCAGCGCGCAGAGGCTCATGCCGCGGGCCGCGTTGCCCGCGAAGCACTGCACTGCCATATCCGCCATCACGTTGGAGCCGTCCTTGATGTTCGCGGTCTCGCGGAACGGGGAGTCCGTACCGGAAACGTCGTGATGGTCGCGGCCGATCATGACCGGGCCGATCTCGCCGTTGCGGACCATTTCATTGAACTTCAGAGCGATGCGGGTCCTGCCCTCCGCGTCCTGATAGAGGATGCGCGCCTGGGTGCCGACAACGAGCTTGTTCGCCTTCGCGTCGCGGATCCAGATATAGTTGTCGCGGTCCTGGGAGCAGCGGGTCGGATCGATGCAGCTCATCGCGGCCGCATCGGTCTTATCGAGATCCTCGGGCTTGCCGGAGAGACAGACCCAGCGGAAGGGACCGTAGCCGTAGTCGAAGAGCACGGGGCCCATGATATCCTCGACATAGCTCGGGAAGATGAAGCCGTCCTTCTCGTCAACGCCGTTCTTGCTGATCTCCTGCACGCCGCTGTCGTAGACGGCCTTCATGAAGGAGTTGCCGTAGTCGAAGAAATATGTGCCCTTCTTGGTGAGGGCGACGATCGCGTCGAAATGGCGGCGCAGGGACGCGTTGACGCGGCGCTCGAACTCCTCGCGGTCCTCGTGGAGCATCTTGGTGCGCTCCGCGAAGGTGAGGCCGACCGGGCAGTAGCCGCCGTTGTAGACGTTGTGGCAGCTGGTCTGGTCGGAGAGCAGGTCGATATGGATATCGTGCTTTACGGCGTACTCGAGCAGATCCACGATATTGCCGTGGTACGCGATGGAAACGGAGGTTTTATTCGCGATATGCTCCTTTACGGAAGCAAAGATCTCGTCGAGGTTATCTGAGATCGTGTTGACCCAGCCCTGATCGTAGCGGGTCTTGATCCTCGAAAGGTCGACTTCCGCGAAAACGCCGACGGCGCGGGCGATATTCGCCGCCTTGGGCTGTGCGCCGCTCATGCCGCCGAGGCCGGAGGAAACGAAGAGCTTCCCCGCAAGATCACCGTCCACCGGAACGCCGAGCTCCTTGCGGCCCGCGCCGAGGATGGTGTTGAAGGTGCCGTGTACGATGCCCTGTGGGCCGATGTACATCCAGCCGCCCGCAGTCATCTGGCCATAGTTGGCAACGCCGAGTTCTTCCGCGATCTCCCAATCCTTGAGGTTATCGAACATGCCGACCATGAGCGCGTTGGTGAGGATGACGCGCGGCGCGGTGGGCTTCGACGGGAAGAGGCCGAGGGGATGACCGGATTCGACGACGAGGGTGGTGTCCTCCGTCAGCTCCTCGAGGTACTTCTTGATGAGGCGGTACTGCAGCCAGTTCTGGCAGGGCTGACCGGTCTCGCCATAGGTGACGAGCTCGTAGGGATAAAGCGCGATCTCGAAATCGAGGTTGTTGTCGATCATGACCTGGAAGGCCTTGCCCTCGATGCACTTGCCCTTGTACTCGTCGATGGGCTTGCCGTAGATGCGGCCCTCGGGACGGTAGCGGTAGGCATAGATGCGGCCGCGGGTCATGAGCTCCTCCATGAATTCCGGAGCGAGCTTTTCGTGCAGCTCCTCCGGAACATAGCGCAGCGCATTGCGAAGGGCAAGCTCCGCCTGGGCTTTGGTGAGGCGGAAGCCGCGGTCGGGCGCGCGGCGGTAGCGGTCGTCCATCTTCGGATATTCCGGAAGGACGTTATCGAGCTTGATGGTCATAGCTCCCGCAACGGTCTTGTTGTTCATGTATTTCACCTCCGTAAAGTTGAAGCAATTATTATTTATTTTTATAAATGCAAAGGGCTTTCCGGCGTTTTTTCCGGAAAACCCGCTTGCTTTTTAATTAAGTTCGCCGATAACCTTTTCTGCGATCTCGTTCAGCTCGCCGCTCTTGACCATCGCATCGAATTTGTTCATCTGCTCATACATCACGATATCGTCATGGATGGGTGCGACGCTCTTGCGGATGCGCTTATAAACGGCCTTGGTCGCGGGCGCCATCTTCTTGTCACCGCGCAGATAGAGGCCCTGACTCGCGGCAAAGAGCTCGATGCCGATGACCTTCTGGGCGTTGTCGAGGATCATCCTCGCCTTGCGCGCGGCAATGGTGCCCATGCTGACGTGGTCCTCCTGGTTCGCGGAGGAAGGAATGGAATCGACGCTGGCCGGATGCGCCCAGACTTTATTCTCCGAAACCATGCTGGCTGCGGAATACTGGGTGATCATAAAGCCGGAGTTGAGGCCGCCGTTCTCCGAAAGGAAAGCGGGAAGGCCGAAGCTCAGCGCGGGGTTGACAAGGCGCTCGATGCGGCGCTCGGAAACATTCGCGAATTCCGCGAGGGCGATGCCGAGGAAATCGAAGGCAAGCGCCATCGGCTGACCGTGGAAGTTGCCGCCGGAGATCGCTTCGTCATCATCGGGGAAGATGATCGGGTTGTCGGTAACGGCGTTGATCTCGCGGGTCACTGCGTCGTAGACATACTTGATCGCGTCGCGGCTCGCGCCGTGGATCTGCGGCGTGCAGCGCAGAGCATAAGCGTCCTGCACCTTTCCGGGAATGACGTCGTGGGCAAGCTCGCTGCCTTCAAGGAGCTTGAGGAGGTTGGCGGCGCAGTCCATCTGGCCCTTATGTCCGCGAACTGCGTGGACCTTCGGATCATAAGCCTTCTTGATACCGAGGAGCGCTTCCGCCGTCATGGCGCAGGCGATATCGGCGGTCTTCGTGAGCTGCATTGCATCATAAACGGCTAGACAGCCGACGGCGGTCATGATCTGGGTGCCGTTGATGAGCGCCAGGCCTTCCTTCGCGGCAAGTTCAACAGTGGGAATGCCCGCTTTTTCCATGGCTTCCTTACCGGTCATGATCTCACCCATGTACTCTGCCCTGCCCTCGCCGAGCATAACGAGCACGATATGGGAAAGAGGAGCAAGATCGCCGCTTGCGCCGAGGGAACCCTTTTCGGGAACGATCGGGTGAACGCCCGCGTTCAGCATTGCGAGAAGAGTCTCGATCGTTGAAAGACGGATGCCGGAATTGCCGCGGCAAAGCGCGTTGCAGCGGAGCAGCATCGCGGCGCGTACGCACTCCGTCGGAAGGGGATTGCCCATGCCGCAGGAATGCGAAATGATCAGGTTCCGCTGGAGCTGAGCGGTCTCGTCCAGGGGAATGTATTTATCGGAAAACTTGCCGAAGCCGGTGGTGAGGCCGTAGACGACGGCCTGCTCTTCGAGCTTCTTTTCGACATAGGCGCGGGCCTTGTTGACGGCCTTCTTCGCCTCGGCGGAAATACGGACTTTTTCGTTCTTTCGCGCGACCGCGGCGACCTGCTCGACGGTCAGACTCATTCCGTTAATGGTTACCATTATTTTTCGATCTCCTTTGTCGATTCTGGGCGGCTTTGCGCCGCAAACATCCAAACTTAATTATAATTCCAAGGCGGTGGATAGTCAAGGCTTTACAAGGATTATATGATAAAGCGGAGGCGCGGGGAGTCTTCGGCGCGGAACAGAAAAAAAGCGGCGGAGCTTCCCCCGCCGTTTTCGGTGATATCA
>JAEEYN010000131.1 GCA_016288175.1 Bacillota bacterium
ATGACGTCGATCTGGCGGTCGTACATCTCGCGCGTGACCTTCTGATCGAAAAGGAGACTCTCGAAAACGTCCTTATACCCGCGCAGCTCCGACATGACTTTTTCCTGCGAAACGCGGGCATTGTAGGCGGCAGCGGTGGTGTTTTGATACTGCTTCAGCTTATCGTAGAACGCGCGGAACGCGGCGCGGCGCACGGCTGTATCGGCTTCCAGCTCGTAATCGTCTTCATACAGCGAGTAACCGAGCGGATACTCCTTTCCGTTCGCCGTGAAGGGCTCGAAGGCGATATCCGCGAGCTTCATCGTGTTGTAGATATCGTACGGCACGCTGAAGGTCCTTCCGAGCGCGGCAAGCGTCTTTTCCGTTTCCGGGGAGAGCATATGCGCCTTTTTCGCGATCAGGTCCTCAAGATAGATGCGGCAGCCTTTCGCAAGCTTCACCGCGGCCCCGAGCTCCTCATCGGAAGCGAGCAGGATCTCACTGTCCGCAAAGGCAAGCTCCTTGTAGATGCGTGTGATCTCGTCGCTGACCTTTGCATCGCGCTCGCGCAGCTTGTTATCGGTATAATCCGTTTCCACCGCCAATCCGGAGTATTGCCATATGCGGGAGATCTCCGGCGCGATCTTTTCCATTTCGTCGAGACAGCCGACGATTTTTTCCGCGGTGTTCAGCTTTCCGGCATAATTTTCGACAAGCTTCTGCACTGCCTCCTTCAGCTTTTCAAGCGCTTCCCACATATCCTTTTCTTCCGCGAAGATCAGCGAAAGATCCCATGTTTCCCCAACGGGAACGTCTTTGCGTGTGCACAGTTCCATATTCAATCCTCTTTCTGCCCTTAGGCGTCTTTTGTTGATATCGATCGAACCCGATTTATCGGTTCAAGTCTATCATATCACAGCTGTTTTTTCAACCGCCCGACAATAAAAATTCCGCTCCGGGATGGGCGAAAAAATCACACGTGCCTTATCCTCCGACTTTAACGCAGTGCATGAAAAAGCCCCTTTTGCCCCGGCAGACAAAAGAGGTAATTGTGTGAAAGAACGCCAAAATGGCACTCGCCGGCGGGTTGTTTTCCGCCGGCGTGTTCTTCCTTGCCGCATGTATCTGCGATATGTTCGGGAAAGCGCATTTGCCCTGCAATCAATTTAATGCGTCGATGAACTCCTTTATTTTTCATTTAATACTCCGTTTCGTGTAATTCCGTGTTCGGCCGCATGATGATCCGTCGGTCGCTGAAACAGTCGAAAACCGTACGAAGCTGCTTCCATCTGCAGCTGCGCCTGCAGTTCCCGCAATATAAGCATCATACCGAATGCCGCTCTAAAAGTCAACGCAGGATTCGTTGTCGTCGGGATGTGAGCGATAAACTCTTCGCCATTTATATCTACCAAAGCGGTGAACTGGCTTTTTCTTTTCAGCAGCGTTCCGCGGATCAAAGGTTTTTCAAACAGATATGTACTCATCTCTTCACCACGATCGTCAGCATGACCAAATCTTCCTCTCCGGTATTGATGATAGCGTGCTCCGATCCTTTCGGGCAGATATGCATGATGCCCGGCCTCAGTTCTTCCTCGATCCCGTCGCAAATCGCTTTGCCAATTCCGGAGATGATATAGTTCATATCATCTCCGGAATACTGCGTGTGAGTTCCAATGCTCCCATCCTGTTTTGATGCGGGGCAATCGCTCTTAATCAGATAAACAGATTTGATGCCTTATTCTTTATTTAACCGTCAATGAAATCCAAAAGGCTCATTCCGTCGTATGACCAAAATCGAGCGCCTTGATATGAGCCAGACTTATTTTCCTGCCCGCGCCGTCTTTGTATTTCAGCTGTTAAGGGAGAAAGTCTCCACTTTTTCCCCTCGAACTCAACTTCCTTGTCGCCAACGACTTTTGCCTTGAATGACTGGTCAGCTGTAAACTCTATATTCAGCCCAATAAGCTGTAGGCTTTGGAATGATAGTCCACGATGCTCTTTAGGTTTGAAATTGTTCTTCATTCGCATATCGCTTGGTACAGGAAATACTTTTTCCAAGAAGAACTTAATCAGCCAATCAGTGCGAGCGCGAATCGCCTCCTCGTTCCACACTACACGGTCAGTAATAAATGACCTTGCGATTTGCAATCCAGCATTTCCTTCATAGACCTCTCGCTTAGTCGAGAATGATTTGTTGCTTAGCTCCTGATTGTGACGGATCAAAGTTAGATTTCCTAATGAGCTGAGGAGCTCTTGATGAATCTCTTCGCAATGCTCGCCCAACTCATTTCTCCAGTCATCATTCAGCGTCTGAGGCATAATATGCTCCAGCTGCAGCTTTTGGTTGCTAAGGTCAGGACGACTTTTTGTGAGGGCTTCTTCGACAAGTGCTAAGAAAAACTTGCAATACCCAAAGTTGTCAAAACGCATACTTGCAAGCTGTCTGGATACCTCAACGTCATTTGGCAGGCGCAAATTGCTTTCCTGCCAAGCAAGCAGTTCAAACATTTTTTGTTTCTTATCCGGGGCTTGGATCAACTGATTAATCCATTTGCAGTATGTTGGGAAATTCTTATTCTCCGCCTGTGTAATACCCATCAGTCTGCGACGAAGGCAATAGATCCTGAAAGCGGTTAGGATATCAACTACATTCTGCTCCGTGAAAGCTCCTTCTTTCCATGTCCGTAGCAATACCATCAGGAATGAATAAGCTGTGGTAACACTCATGCGGTTGAGGTCTGATAAATAATAATCTATCTCCGCGTTTCCGGAAGGGGCCTCACCGATACAAAAGGAATAAAACGTTGCGTTTTTTGCAAGATCCTTGAGTAACGTCTCTGCGTCGTCATTTCCAAAGATATCCTTGAAAATGCTGTATAGATCTTTGTAATGTCCTTCTATGGCCTTATAGAAGGATTTTGCTTCATGCGCCTGCATGTAATCGCGGATAAAGCTCGATACTCTACCGGGAACGGATCGCTCAATATGCAGCCAGTATTTGTCATACAAATGGCTCTGCTTATCGGCATTCATGCCGAGCAGCAAATAATTCCTAACGAGGTCAGCCAACGACAGCGGTTTTCCCAACGAATTCATCGATTCGAATATCTCTTGCGGGTTCTCCCACTGGTTCTGCTCCGGCTTCAGTTCAATCGTAATAACACTGAACTTGCTTAGTCCTTTTTCTACAAGGCAGCTTAGGTCTATGCCTTGAGATAAGCTTTCTGCAAGCTTGTTGCAGAAAAACGAGTAGTTCCTATAGACTGCCGTTTGCTTGTCACGTGCTGTGAGTTCGTTAGAGAGTATAATGTCCTTATAGGCGCCCCAGTCAGTTTCAACCTGCTTAAGCTTCACTTTGAACTCGCTGTCGCCAGACACATTATTGTTCTTCAGGTACTTGCCATCAATATAACGACTAATGTCTCCATCACCAAGGATGTCACGAAGAGCGACAAGAAAGAGCATCGTGGTCGTGATACGCTGCTGGCCGTCGATCAATACAAGCTTACTTGGTTGACCGAAAACATGCTCCGTTTCAAAGTACGTTATTGAACCGAAAAAGTGCTCTGAACGTTTCCCGCTTGAGTTCAGTTCGTATGTCTTCAGAATATCCGTTAGAAACACTTCACATTGCTCATCAGTCCATTCGTAATTTCGCTGATATGGCGGAATGAAGAATGTTACATCGTTGTTTGATAACAAATCTAACAGCTTGACTTCCTGCGGTACCATTGCTTATGTTCCTCCTGGGCGGTTTTTTCTTGAATGAATGTTCTTGAATGATCGACAGCTTTGCGTATAAGCAGTTACTCTCTAAAGCTCTTGTCCACCAGTTCCTCCAGCGTCCCGTTCTTTGCCGCCTCCGCTGCATCGGCCTGTACGAAGTTTTGCGTTTCATTCTTCATAGCTTCATCGAAACCGAGGATATAATTCGTTGCGATCCGATAAATGATCTCCGTCGGAGCCATGCCGTATACCTGCCTTTGCAGGATGTGACGAATGCGCTCGCCGTCGTTGGGGATCGCACGCTTCATCGCCTCGCTGTTATAGAGTCTCTTGACGATCTCCGTGATATAGAGGCCTGACTTCATATAGAGGTCTGCAAACGTCCTTCAGCAGCTTGATTTTCTGCATCGTTCCGGGCATTCGTACTCTCCTTTTGGGGGCATATATAGATATGGTTAGTTTAGCATAAAACGGGCGGCAGGTCAAGAATTGATGGTAATTATGTTGTTACTTGACGGGTGAAATTTGCTGCTAAACAGGTTCGAGTCCAACAGTACGGACACTTTTTTTATTTCTTTGCAGAACAAAGAAACGCAAAAAGTACACCAGCGTTTTCGGGCTGGGGAAGCCGCTGAAAACAAAAAATGGGGCTCCGGAGCGGCCGATCTTCCGCTCCGGAGCCTGTTTTGCGCTTATTTTGCCTGATTTTGCCTGTTTTTCTTCCAAAAAGCAAGGAAAAACCCCTTTTGCCTTGGTAGACAAAAGAGGTTTCTTAGGTGGCTCCCCCTGTTGGACTCGAACCAACGACACTGCGGTTAACAGCCGCATGCTCTACCGACTGAGCTAAGGAGGAATATTCTTTTCGTTCATCGGAACGGATGTTATTATACATCAGCGCCCGGGGAATTGCAACCCCCTTTCAAAAATTTTCCAAAGTATATTTTCGTTTTTATCCGCGC
This sequence comes from Bacillota bacterium, assembly GCA_016288175.1. Lineage (GTDB taxonomy): Bacteria > Bacillota > Clostridia > Christensenellales > CAG-138 > PeH17. The sequence continues at coordinate 4,665 of JAEEYN010000131.1, forward strand.
CGGGCTCTCAGTTCCGGCGGATGATCCCGCAGGCGATCTTTTTCCCGGCGTTCCCCGCGGGCTGCGATGAGAGATCGTCCCTGTCCGCATGGATAATCACCGCTTTGCCGAGCACTTCCGAAACCTCGATATCGCCGAGCCATACCGCCTGATACGCTTCCCCGCCGAAAGCGAAAAGCGGCGGCAGGTCGCCGGCATGGCGCGGATGCTCCGTCCCTTCTGGGTTGTAATGCGTGAGCGCGTCCGCGAAATGGTCATCGGCATTCCCCGTGCAGCTTTCGCCCGCATGGATATGGAAGCCGAAAACCGACGCGCCTTCCGCCGTCTGCTCGGGAAGGCCGCTCACCCGCGCCGTGAGAAGCACGCCTTCCTGCAGCCGAAAAAGTTCGACTCTGCCGCGAATGCGCGGAAAGGCTTCACTGCCATAGAGTTCCGCAAAAGCGCTCGCTCTTCCCGCAAGGATCCTTGCGGTCCTTCTGTTTGCTGTCGGATAAATCATAGCGTTCCCTCCCGTCACTTTCCGTATTCGCTTTGCTGTAAAGTATTCATTTTCGACACAATTTATGCATTGTTATCGACCTCGGATTATGGTATAATCAGTTTATCAGGAAAACAGGAGGTGGCTGTGTTGATCAGGATCATTTACGGCAAAAAAGGAACGGGCAAATCACGAAGGCTTATCTCTCTTGCAAACGAAGCGCACGAAAAGAACGAAGAAAACGCTGTTTTTATCGATAACGACGGGGACCGCATGTATATGCTGAACCGCAATATCCGCTTTATCAACGCCGGCGAATTCCGCATCGACGGGCCTAAAATGTTCACCGGCTTTCTTTCCGGCATCGCCGCCCAGGATTACGACCTTCAGGCGATCTATATCAACAGCTTCATGAAGATCGTCAAGCATCCGCTTGAAAACCTTGAAGAAATGTTCGCTTTCCTTCGGGATTTTTCCGAAAAGCAGCATGTCGATCTTATCATCAGCATCAGCGGCGAAGGCGAGCTCCCCGCATACCTTGCCCCGCTCGCGCTTGAATGACAGACTGTTTCAAAAAAGGCGCTCTGCATGAACTGCTGAGCGTCTTTCTTTTTGACAAAACTAGAGAAACCGACTTTTTCGGTCCTCCTTATCTGCGCCTTCTTTGAGGAGCCGGACGTCTCTTTTTATCCGGGTTTATCCAAAGCGCGCAGATCGTCAGTATCGAGCTGATCAGCGCCAGGACCGCGAGGATCGCTATGCACCATTTTGACAGTTCGCTGCTCATAAATTCCATTGCAGTATTCACCCGGTCGATAATAAAACAAACGATGATCAGGACGGCGAACATTGCGGTCAGATGTGCTGTTATCACACGAAATACCCGCATTTTATTTGAAAAATCGAAAAATCTGTTTCTCATTTCATCCTCCTGTTACGGTTCGGCAATATAAAGGATATCGCAGTTTTTTCTTCCTCCGCCGCAAGGTCTTGAATACAGTTCCCCGTTGTATGCCATCATTGCCGTCATGCCCCCGTCCAAATTGTATGCTTCTTTGCATCCGAGATCATACATGAGCTTTGAAAGGTCCTTCATCAAGAGCCCATAGGAATAACCCTCCTGCCGTCCGTCAACGACCACGAAGCAGTAGTGCCCTGGTTCGTAATAGCCTATCGCGGCACGTGGATTCCATGTTTCAACGCTTGTGTTGAATTCTGTCTTCGGTTGTCCGTTATCGAGGAGCTTTGGGCCGAAGCTCCATGCGTGGAACGGGGTCTTGGAATAGATATAATCGAGATCCACCTCGCCCTTGTAATATGTTTCCATTGTTCCGTCATAGTACAGAACGCAGACGTCCTGCTCCCTATGGAGCTTCTCACGGTAAACGACCCCGTTCCGTATTGCAAGGCCGCTGCCGTGGTGAAGGAAATAATCACCGGACATGGCGACGATCGCGTTGTTGGCTTTAGCCATATTGACGACCGTTTCCTTGTTGTTTTCGTTTTCCGCAATCGCACAGCGAAAACTTGAAATGTTCTGGATATAGATATCGGCCACGAAATAATGAACCGGGTACTTTCCAACATGCATTTCCCGTTCGCTGATCTCGATGCAGACATCCGCGCTTCGATAGCCGTTCTCATCCGAGATCACTTCCCCATCTGTGAATTTCTCGGCGTATTTCATTCCGAGCAGTCCCGTCGGGCGGGGCGTCGGTGTTGGTTCGGGGGTTATATCCGGCGTCGCTCCCGGTTC
>JAEEYN010000132.1 GCA_016288175.1 Bacillota bacterium
AAATGGCCTCTACGCCGTCCAGTTCCACCCGGAAGTCAAGCATACGGAGTACTGCGCGCAGTTTTTCCACAATTTCGTCTATGAGATCTGCCGGTGCAAGGGCGGATGGAGCATCGAGAATCTCGCAAACGAACTCATCGAGGAAGTCCGCGCCAAGGTCGGCGACGGCCGCGTCGTTGCGGGTCTTTCCGGCGGCGTCGATTCCTCTGTCGCGGCAACGCTCGTTCACCGCGCGATCGGCGATCGGCTCACCTGCATCTTCGTCGATCACGGTCTGCTGCGCCTCGGCGAGGCGGAGGAGGTCATGGACTACTACCGCAACGAGATCGGCCTGAACGTCATCGAAGTCGACGCGAAGGAGCGCTTCCTTTCAAAGCTCGCCGGCGTTACGGAACCCGAGCGCAAGCGCAAGATCATAGGCGAAGAATTTATTCGCGTCTTTGAGGACGAAGCCAAAAAGGTCGGCGCGGACTACCTTCTCCAGGGCACGATCTATCCGGACGTTATCGAAAGCGGCACCGGCGGTGCGCAGGTCATCAAGAGCCACCATAACGTCGGCGGTCTGCCCTCCGACATCGCGTTCAAGGGCCTGATCGAGCCGCTGCGCATCCTCTTTAAGGACGAGGTCCGCCTCCTCGGCGAAAGCCTCGGTATGCCCGCGCCGCTCGTCTGGCGGCAGCCCTTCCCCGGCCCCGGCCTCGCGATCCGCGTCCTCGGCGACATCACCGAAGAAAAGCTGGATATCCTCCGCAAATCGGATTTCATCCTCCGCGACGAGATCAAAAAAGCCGGCCTCGACCGGGCGATCTGGCAGTATTTCACGGTCTTCACAGGCGTCCGCTCCGTCGGCGTCATGGGCGATTGCCGTACCTACGATTACACGATCGCCGTCCGCGCCGTCACTTCGACCGACGCAATGACCGTCGAGTTCGCTGAGATCCCCTTCGAGATCCTCCGCCGCATCAGCAACAGGATCATCGCCGAAACCCCCTCCGTCAACCGCGTAGTCTTCGATATCACCGATAAACCCCCGGGAACGATCGAATGGGAATGAGGATGCAGGCTTGGAAAGTCCTTGAAAACATTGGATTTTTCCGAAGGCAAGGCCAGATTTGACAGCAAATTGGTAACGACCTCATACCTTCCTTTTATTCTCCGTATCGATGAGGCGGAGGATATTGTTTGCGATTAATGTGATTCATTCTATCGAGCGGTTTCTTTAACTTCGGCTTCGTGCTGAAGCAGAAGAAAAGGGGAAGTCTTAACGACTTCCTCTTTGTTATTCTCATCAGACATTATTCGGATGATCTGATAATCTTGTTTTTCGCAGCACCTACTTGCGTTTTTGTTTGATTTGATTTATAATCAGACGATTTTTGAAAGGAGGCTGAGATCGATGGCCGTTTCCGATGCGTCGGAAAGAAATGAATATCTGAAGGCTCACGCTCTCGCCCTCAGGGAAAAGAAGGAGCTGGAGGCCGCGGGGCTGGAGCCCTATCCTGCCGTGCTCGAGGAGATCTTCCCGGAGGTTTCCGGCGCGAACCCGATCATACTGGCCGTACAGGAGATACCGGCCGAGCGCATAATCGGCGTGAAGGCCTCCGACCGCAAAAACGCGTTTTCCGCGTCGTTCCTGCCCCTTCTCGAGGCGGATACCGAATTCGCCGCAAAATGGATGGCGCTCTGCGCGGAGCATCTTTCGGATACCGGCATACGCGACCCGATCGAATGCTTCGAATACCTCGGCGATTTTTACGTTGCGGAGGGCAACAAACGCGTGAGCGTGCTGCGCTGGTTCGGCGCGCTGAAGATCCCCGCAAGGATCCGGCGCGTGCTTCCCGCCGCTTCGGACGATCCCCGAACCGAGGTTTATTATGAATTCCTCGAATTCTACAAGGCCGCGGGGATCTACGATATCCGTTTCAGGAAGCCCGGCGAATATGCGCGGCTGCTGTCCGCCCTCGGAAAAAAGCCCGGCGAAGAATGGACCGCGGAAGAAAAGAAAGACCTCGTTTCGGCGTTCCGTTGCTTCAGGGACGCGTTCGGCGCGCTCGGCGAGAAGGATCCGGGGCTGAACGCGGAGGAAGCGCTGCTGCTGTTTTTGAAGGTCCATCCCTATGAGGAACTTCGAAAGATGTCCTCCGCCGACGTCAAAAAGGATCTGTTATCCCTTTGGGGCGACGTGAAGGCGGCTTCCGAGCCGGAGGCGATCACGGTAAGCACGGTCCCCGGCAACGATGAAAAAAAGAGCGTGCTGTCGAAGCTCATTTCCGGCGCGCCGAAGCATCTTTCGGTCGCTTTCATCTGCCAGCGCGACAGCGAAAGCAGCAGCTGGACGCGCGGCCATGCGGAAGGCGCGGCGTATCTCGAAAACGCGCTTTCGGGCTCGGTGACTGTGAAGACCTATTTCGGCGCCGACAGTGCGGAACAGGCTGAAAAGCTTATCGGCGAAGCGGCCGCCGCAGGCGCGGAGCTCATCTTCACCACCACCCCGCCGCTGCTCGGAGCGACGCTTAAAGCCGCCGTCAGGTATCCGAAGATCCGGTTTTACAATTGTTCCGCCTGCCAGCCGCTTTCGAGCGTCAAAAGCTATTACTGCCGCACTTATGAAGGGAAGTTCATCACCGGCGTGATTGCCGGCGCTCTTGCCGAAAACGATCTCGTCGGCTATATCGGATCATACCCGATAATGGGCGTTCCGGCCTCGATCAATGCCTTTGCGCTCGGCGTGCGCATGACCAATCCGCGGGCGAAGATCCTGCTTGAATGGAGCTGCACCGAGGTGGACTGCGTCCGCAAGCTGCGCGAAAAGGGCGTTAAAGTGATCTCGAACCGCGATATTCCCCTGCCGGATGCGAATTACCTGAATCAGGGCTATTACGGCACGTTCGTTATCAACGATAACGGCGAGCTTTCGCCCGTCGCATCGCCCGTTTGGGTATGGGGCAGGCTGTACGAGAACATCGTCCGTTCGATCCTCTCCGGCAGTACGGAAAAGAAAGGCCATGCCGTCAACTACTGGTGGGGCATGGATTCGGGCGTGATCGACGCCGCAATATCACCCCTCGTGCCCGACGGCGTGCGCACGCTTGCGGGGATACTCATCGACAGGCTGAAAAGAGGCGAGCTCGACATATTCGGCGAAAAGCTGATCGCTCAGGACGGCGCGCTGATCTCCGGCGGGATAACGCCGCTCTCCTCGATGGACATTTTGAAGATGGATAAGCTTGCCGAAACTGTGGTAGGACGCATTCCGGAATATGACGAGATCTTCCCGATGTCCCGTGCGCTCGTGCGCGAGCTCGGCGTGCAACGCGACAGGATCCCGGTCATGTTCGATATCACCGATAAACCCCCGGGAACGATCGAGTGGGAATGATGACAAGCGCTTAAAAAGCCTTGTAAACACCGGGTTTTTTATAGACCAAAACCCGATTTGATTGCATATAGATGTCGCCTGTGCTTTTAGGATCGTTTCAGGTCCGGCAAAAGGCTTACGGGCAGGGTCATCCCCTCCCGGCAAACGTATTGAAAGCCCCCGGCTGCTGCGAGCAGCCGAGGGCTTTTTTCGTACCTTGAAAACCGAATATCAGTCGATCGGAGGGTCAATGTCGATTGCGGGACTCATCCTGCGAAAGCGCTTCTCATAAAGCGGATACCGGTAACGCCATTCGTCGTATTCGTCGCGGCTCATCGCTCCCGAATCGAGCTTCTGCTTCTGCTCCGCCCACTCGCGCAGCAGCGGGATGAGCTCCGCTCCCATCCCCTTGCTTTGAAAGCGCAGATGGGGTTCGCCGCCGTTCATCTCGGCGATGAGCCCGCAGCCGTCCTCCAGCGCGAACAGAGTGTGCATAAGACCAATGAGCGAGTCGATATCGGGCACCGTGAGCGCGCAGGGAGGTCAAACGGATCGAGCGGTGGATGAACGAGTATCCGCGTGCGATTCTCGGCGGGAACTCCGCAAAAACGGCGGTTCTTGCCCTCGGGTAAGAACCGGTCGGAGCCTGATCCTGTTCTTTTGATGGAAAGGACACTTAAAGCTGCAATTTGCACGTTTTTTGTTGACTTGCCGAGCCGCATTTTGATATAATAATCAATACTATTTTGAAAAATATAATTTGCGAGAGGTAATCCCATGAAAAGACTCGTATCCGCACTCCTGATCCTTCTTCTGATCGCGCTCAGCGCCTCGCCTGCGTTCGCGCAGAGAGCGCCCGGGGAAGCTCTCCGTTCGCCAGTCGGGATGGACATAAGTGGTTTTTCCACGATCGACTTCGATCAGAACCCCGTCGACGGCACCATTTTCCGAAACGCGTCGCTCACTGTGATCAATTTCTGGGAAACCGGCTGCGGCCCCTGCATTTCGGAAATGCCCATT
>JAEEYN010000133.1 GCA_016288175.1 Bacillota bacterium
CAAAACCGCTCGAAGTCCAGCTGCCGGAGTTCCACATGATGCTGTAATGAGCGTCTTCGGGGACGTAAAGATTGTAATTAATATCCGCACCGAACACCGGGGCGACGAAGCCCGTGACTTCGATCGAACTGATTATATGGCTTGGATCATAAACGTAGAACCGGATGGTTTCGACAGTGATCCAGCCGTATTCCGATTCAAGAACGTAGTTGTCCACAAGCGAGGCGTCGCCGTTGATCGTGATCGTCAGTTCATCGGCGAAGGTGTAGCCTTCATCCGGCACGACGTTGAAGTACTCGTAATAAATGCCCTCCTGGAACTGAAAGATTCTGTCCGGTTCGATGGATTTCTCTTCGCCAAAACCGCTCGAAGTCCAGCTGCCGGAGTTCCACATGATGCTGTAATGAGCGTCTTCGGGGACGTAAAGATAGTAATTAATATCCGCGCCGAACACCGGGGCGACGAAGCCCGTGACTTCGATCGAATGGATTACGGTATCGTTTGGATCATAAACGTAGAATCGGATGGTTTCGACCTTTATCCACTCGTATTCCGCTTCATAAACACAGTTGTCCACAAGCGAGGCGTCGCCGTTTATCGTGATCGTCAGTTCGTCGGCGAAGGTGTAGCCTTCGTCCGGTCTTACGTAGAAGTGCTCGTAATAAATACCCTCATGGAACTGAAAGTCTCTGCCAGGTTCAGTGGATTTCTCTTCGTCAAAACCTTTCGAATTCCACATACCGGAGCCCCCCATGATGCTGTAATGAGCGCCTTCGGGCACGTAAAGATTGAAAACCATATCCGCGCCGAACACCGGGACGACGAAGCCCGTGACTTCGATCGTATCGATCACGATAAGCTCGCCTTCATAGGGTATGGACATATGCGGCGTTCTGATGAGCCAAATATTATCATGCATATTGAAAACTTCGCAGCCGGTCAGCTGCTCGCCGCCGAAATAGACCTCCGCGTCTTCGGATAAGGAAGATCCGTCGTCAACATAGAACGTAATCTCGGCCCAATATTCGGCTTCCCTATCGTCAAAAACGTCGCCGGGGTGAAGCAGATCCGAATCGCTGTCGTTAGTATACCACCAGCGGACGGAACTCACGCTGTAATTGCTGACGACCGGCGTAAGACTGAATTGGGGATGAAGACCGAAACGTGGCGTTATCGATTCGACGAATTCGAGCCGGTTGATCTCGTCCCGCATGGGCTCCGCTTCTTCCTTCAGCGCGGTTTTCGCCGCTTCCGCTTCCTCCGGCGCTTCCGCGGCAAGGGCCGAAACTGGCATGAGCGAAAGCGCTAAAACAATCGATAAAAACAATCCGAGAATCTTTTTGAACATAACGCATCCTCCTCCGATAAACAAACAGGCTGCAGGACTGCCTTTTATTAATATATAGTATAACAAATACTGTTTTGCCTGTCAATAACCGGCATATCATTTTATAAATAAAACACTGAAAAAACAGCAAAACGGAAGGCGGACAGTTGAGCTCGGGCAATGAACAAAAAGCTGTTTGCGCTTGCCAAAGTGCCTCGGTTATGATACACTGAAATCAAACATATCCCGCCTTTTTCGGGCGGCAGGGGAGGCAGTTATGCAGACCGGTTCCGAAAAACTTTCAACAGTGATCGAAAAGCTCGGCGCGGCAGTATCTCAGCTGAGCGTGCTGCGCGGCGCGGGCGGCGATGTGATCCCCGCACTGCTCGGTCTGATCGCCGCGGCGGACGCAGGGGACGGCCGAACGGCGGCGCTCCGCTCGGGAGAGCTCACTTCGGCGCTGCTTTCCTGCGGCGCAAGGCGCGTCAGCGGGGATCTGATGACGGATTTTGTGCTCGATACTATCCTGATGAGCCGCAATCCCTTTGCGGAAGCGGCGAGCGCCGGGCGTATGGACGAGGCGGTCTTCCGCGCGATGCGCCGCGATCTTTCAGCGATGCGGATGCTCTCGGAGATCGACGAGGACGTTGTAAACAGGCTGATCGCCGAATGCGGGGAACAAAAGCGTACCGACCCCGCCGTGAAGCTTGCGACGGCGGCATGGGGCGGCGCTCCGGCCCCGGCAGGCCAGCCGCGGGAACAGCTTCCGAAATTCCGCTATGAGCCGCCGGAAAAATGCTGGAATTACGGCGAATTCGAACTGCGGGACGCCTATTGCGCCGACGCCGCGCTCGAAAGCATGTACCGCCGTTTCCTTGAAGCAGATGATTGGACGCAGCTTGCGAGCGAGCTTTGGAGCTTCCATTCCTCCTATGGCTGCGGCGATTTCCTTCGCTACCGCAATTTCTGCCTCGGCCCGGACGGGAAGCTTCGCCCCCTGCCGGATCTTCGCCCCGGCGATTTCGTGCAGCTGGCGGAAGGGGAGTACCGCACCCTGCTCAACAACGCGATCGCCTTCCTGCGCGATGAAAGCGCGAAGCCGATGCTGCTGTACGGCGCCAACGGCATGGGTAAAACCACGCTGATGCTCGAGCTCACGGACGAACTGCCCCAGCTCCGTCTCGTATACGTTCCGCCGACGGCAAAGGCGGATCTTCCTGTGGTCTTCGATTCCCTGAGGCGTCAGCCGCTGAAATTCATGACGCTCTTCGACGATCTGAACCCTTCGGCGCTTGCGGGGATCTGCGAACCGATGCTGCCGATGAACGTGCTCGTCGCCGCCTGCGCGCCTGCGCCGGTTCTCAGGAGTCTCTTCGAAGTCGCTGTCGAGCTTCCGCGGCTTCAGCTCGGCGATTTCATCCGGATCGTAATGA
>JAEEYN010000134.1 GCA_016288175.1 Bacillota bacterium
ATTTTTTAATTTATAATTTTTTCGCTGCAAAGGGGAAACATGGAAGAAACAAGAAAACGCCGCAGAGGCGACCGCAAGGACGCATACCTTGTCAGAGACCTCGATCCGATGCACAAATTCATGCCGTACCTGCTTCCGAACAGATGCGATAACGAAGCGGTCATGAGCGAACTGATCGACCTTACCGAGATCAACAAATACGTAGAACAAAAAAACGAACAGGATCCTTCATTCAAGTACACTCTTTTCCACGTCATCTGCGCTGCGATCGCCAAAACGATCGCTCTGCGTCAGAACCTGAACTGGTTCATTGCCGGCCATCGGTACTATGAACGCAAAGCGCTCAGCATTTCCTTCATCGCAAAGAAAAAATTCGAAGACCATTCATATGAGGCCGTCGCGATGCTCGAGATCGATAAGAACGGCGATTCGCCCGTCCGCCAGATCCATGATAAGGTTCAGAAGATCGTGGAAGATGTCCGCGAAAAGAATGTGATCGACGGAGCGACCGATGCGATGGGGACACTTACGAAGATGCCGCGCTTTTTGCTCCGACTGTTTATAAAAATCCTTTTCTGGCTCGATTATCACGGTTGGGTGCCGAAGAACCTGACGAAGGAGGATCCATACAGCAGCACTGTTTTCGTGACGAATCTCGGCAGCATCAAGATGCACGCGAGCTATCATCACCTTGCGAACTGGAGCACGAATTCACTCTTCGCGATCATTGACGAAAAGCGTCTTCATCCTTTCCCGGACGGCAATGGAGGCATAGAATACCGCGAAGGCCTTCGTCTCGGGCTGACGATCGATGAGCGTATTGCAGACGGTGTTTATTTCGCGAAAAGCCTTCGCCTTCTCAGAAAGCTTCTCGAAAATCCGTCTTTGCTCGATCTTCCGATGAATGAGCCGATCGATTTTTAATGCACAGCGAAAGGAACCGAAATGGAAGCGATCAAAGTCAATAAACCGGAAGCGGCAGCGCCTTGGCTCAAATGCTACGGAGAAGTGCCTTTCCATCTTGAATACCCCGATTACAGCATCAGTGCCGCCGTATTCGAATCCGCGAAAAAGGACCCGGATTTCACAGCGCTCTCCTTTATGGGCAAAGGTTTTTCTTATACGGAACTCGTTGGAAAAATCGACGAAGCCGCAGCGGCGTTTGCAGCGATCGGCGTTGAACGGGGAGACCGTGTAACGATCTGTATGCCGAACGTCCCGCAGGCCGTATTCTGCATGTATGCCCTGAACAGGATCGGCGCCGTTGCCTCGATGGTCCATCCTCTTTCCGCGGTCGGCGAGATCGCCTTTTATTTGAAAGAGGTCGGCAGCGATGTGATCCTGACCCTCGATCAGTTTTATGGGAAGATCGCGGAGGTCGAGCAGCAGTACGAGCTCAGAAAGGTGATCATAACCTCCGCCGCGGACGAACTCGGGGCCGTTAAGAGGACTGCGTTCAAAATCATGAACGCGAAAAAGAACAAGGTCGACAAGACCGACGAAAAAGTCGTTTTCTGGCATAAATTCCTGAAGGACGGAAAGCATATCGACCTTAAACAGCACCTTGTTGAAGCAAGGGGAGCCGATGAAGCGGTGATCCTCTTTTCCGGCGGCACGACCGGCGTAACAAAGGGGATCGCGCTCAGCAATCTGAACTTCAACGCGCTCGGGCTTCAGACCGGGGCAATGTGCCATAAGGATATCCGCCGCGCAAGCATGCTTGCGGCAATGCCGATCTTCCACGGTTTCGGCCTCGGCGTCTGCATCCATACGATGCTCGAGATCGGCGGAACGAGCATACTCGTACCCCAGTTCAACGTCAAAAAGTATGCGGACCTGATCAGGACGACGAAGCCCAATTATATCGCCGGCGTTCCGACGCTTTTCGAGGCGATAACAAGGAATCCTTATCTCGACGGCGTGAAGCTCGATTTCCTTCGCGGCGTGTTCTCCGGCGGTGATTCGCTTTCGATCGAACTTAAGCGCCGTTTTGACGCATTTCTCGATGAGCACGGCGCGACCGTCCATGTCCGCGAAGGCTACGGAACGACGGAGTGCGTAACTGCAAGCTGTCTGACGCCTTATACGGAGGAGAGGGAGGGGAGCATTGGTCTGCCTTATCCCGATACATATTATAAGATCTGTGCCGTCGGAACGAATACCGAAGTCCCGTACGGCGAGCTCGGCGAGATCTGCCTCCGAGGACCTTCGGTGATGATCGGCTATCTGAATCAGCCGGAGGAGAATGCCAACACTCTGCGCCGGCACGCGGACGGCTTTATCTGGCTTCATACCGGCGACCTCGGCAGCATGGACGCGGACGGCTTCATCTATTTCAAGCAGCGCATCAAGCGAATGATCATCACGAGCGGATATAATGTCTATCCTTCACAGCTCGAAAACATCATCGACGGCCATGAAGCCGTTCAGATGAGCTGCGTGATCGGCGTTAAGGATTCCTATAAGATGCAGAAGGTGCTCGCATATGTCGTTCCGCGCGAGGGCGTTGAACCCTCCGAAGAATTGCGGCAGGATATCCTTGCTTACTGTCGGAAGCATATTGCAAAGTACGCGATGCCGTATACCGTCGAATTCCGGAAAGAGCTCCCGAAGACGCTTGTCGGAAAGATCGCTTATACCGTCCTCGAAAAGGAAGCCAACGCCGAAGCGGAAAAGAATTCCTGAGGAGAACGAAAATATTTTAAAAGAGCTATACTTTTGGCTTTTTCTATGTTAGAATATATACAGGTGATGGTTGGATAACGCTAAAGGCAATCGCGATCAATACCTGCGATCATGAAATAACTGAACGAAAGGATGTACCAACGATGAAATGTCCCAACTGCGGCAATGAAATGGCCGAGGGCGAAAGATTCTGCGTTGAATGCGGCGCAAATATCGAGAACTTCGTCAACAACGTGCAGAACGAGATCCGGCAAACCGGCGAACAGGCAATAGATGATTTCGAAGCAACCGTAAAGACCGAAGCCGAACAGAACGCCCCTGTTTTTGAGAATCCCCCAGCATACCAGCCCGAACCTCCGTACCAGCCCGCTGTACCTCCGGTTCCACCTCAGCCCTATGTAAACACTGCTGCTCCGCAGACCGGAAAGAATAAGCAGAAGGAGCCGAAGCCCGAGAAACCGCCGAAGGAGAAGCGTTCGATGGCGCCCTGCCCGCCGCTTTCAACCTGGGCATTCGTCTGGAGAACCCTTGTCTCAGGGATCCCGGTGATAGGCCTGATAGTGCTGTTCATCTTCGCGTTCGCAAAGAACATCAACGCAAATACAAAATCCTTTGCCCGCTCGAAGCTGATCTTCAGGCTTATCTTCTATGTTGTGATCGGAATCTGCGTCGTTCTGTTCCTGATCTTCAAGGACCAGATCCTCGAATTCGCAAGAACAAATATCGTTCCCGCGCTCAACAATATTCCGTTCATTTCGGATATTCTGAACGGTGTGGCAGCCAGCTGATCTTTGCCCAATAATGCCGGAGCTTGCTCCGGCTTTTTCTTTATTTATCGGATACGGTGTAAACCGAAGAGGGAGTGTATATATAGCCTCAACCGTTTGCATGAAGCGAGCAATTGTGATATAATGATCGGGAAGTAAATAAAGCCTCGCGCTTTAACTCGGAGGATCACAAATGAACGGATACGTAAACGTCAAATCCGAAATCGGAAGACTGAAGCGGGTCATGCTTCATCGTCCCGGCGTCGAGCTCAGCAACCTGATGCCCGATTACCTCGAAAGAATGCTTGCGGAGGATACGCCGGACGTTCGCCGCGCAGGGGAGGAGCATGATGTTTTTGCGAACATCCTCCGCTCGAACGGCGTTGACGTCGTATATATAGAGAACATGTTTGCGGACGTCGTGAAGGATGAAGCGGTGCGCAGCGCTTTCATAGACGATTTCGTTGCCCTCGGTGTTCCCGGAGTGAGCCTTAAGCAAGCCGTTCGCGAATACCTTCGCACTGTTCCGTACGACAAGCTTTTTGACGCCGTCGCAAAGGGCATCACGAGGTCGGATCTTGAAGGCATCGGCAATAAACCGATCCAGTATTACGTCAAAGAAGATTATCCTTTCCTGACCGATCCGCTGCCGAACCTTTATTTCACCCGCGATATCAGCTTCAGCCTCGGCACGGGCATCGCGATCTCCGCAATGTGTATGCCTGCGCGCATGCGCGAAACGCTGTTCATCCGCTATATCCACAAATACAGCGAATATTTCGGCAAGGGCAAAGTCGACCTGCTCTACGATTATAACTGCGGCGACGGCATCGAGGGCGGCGACGTTCTTTCCCTTTCCGATAAATGCGTTGCGATCGGCAGCGGCGAAAGAACGACCGTTGCGGCGGTTGAGAGGCTCGCAAAGACGCTCTTTGAGCGCGGATATGAAAAGGTCCTCCTCTTCAAAAATCCGAACACAAGGACCTATATGCACCTCGACGTGCTGATGACCCATATCGACTATGATAAATTTCTTGCGCATCCCTGCATTGCGCATAAGTGGTTCGATGTTTATGAGATCACTCCCGCAGGCAACGGCGGGATCAACGTCTCGCTCACTACCGATTCCGTTGAAAGGATCCTCGAAAGAGCGCTTGGCATTGATAAGGTCACATTTGTCGAAGTCGCCGGCGGGGACCCGATCCAGTACCGCAGAGAGCACTGGAACATGGGTGCTAACTCGCTTGCGATTGCTCCCGGCAATATCATCACCTATGACCGCAATGTGATCACCAACGAGCTGATCGACAAAGCGGGCGTGAAGGTCAACCCGATCCCCGGCGGCGAGCTGAGCCGCGGCAGAGGCGGCCCGCGCTGCATGAGCATGCCGATCCTTCGCGACGAGATCCGCTGAATTCAGTAAAAATACAGAAACAGAAACTGCTTCACGCAAAGAACGCGCGGAGCAGTTTGCTTATGTAAGCGATCGGAACGGTCAGCGCTGCCCAACAGAGCGAGTATTTCAGGCATACCTGACCGAAAAGGTTGAACCGTTGGTTTGAATAATCCCAAACCTTGAGCTTCAAAGCAATGTTTACCGCGAGTCCGAAGAGAAACTCGACCGCGGTGATTATAATAAAACCTGCGGCGCACTTTTCGATCAGCCCCATTTTCGGACGGTACGTGAACAGAAGGTGCAGCAGAAGAAAGCAGATCCCGCCCGCAAACGCCATGGAGATATGCGAACGGCCGCGATAGAGAAGCTCGATCAGCACATAGCAAGCGCCGCCGAAAACAAACGTAAAAAGTATTTCATAAATACTCATAAGCTTATTATCGGGTTCGGTCTGCGATTTATGTAAGTCAAACAGCAGCCGAAGATGTTTTTGCTGTCTCAATAATATTGAGTTTCGGATCGGCTTTTGCTATAATGCGGGTGTAGCATTATGAAAATGCGGAAAAGGTGAAGAAAATGAAAGACTTCAGCGTATTCGATATCATCGGGCCGCGTATGGTTGGCCCTTCAAGTTCACATACAGCTGGCGCTGTTCGCATAGGTTTGATTGCGCATCGTTTGATCGGCGACGAACATATCAAATCCGCTGATATAACGCTCTATGGTTCGTTTGCAGAAACGGGAATCGGTCACGGAACGGACAGGGCAGTGCTTGCAGGGATCCTTGGAATCGGTACGGAAGATCCTCGAATTCGCTATTCCGTTCTGCTTGCGCAGAGCGAAGGAGTTGAATTTGCCGTTCATAAGAGCGACCGCGAGATGAACCATCCCAACACTGCGAGGATCGTTGTTGAATCCGTAAGCGGACGAAAATTTGAAATAGTCGGCACCTCTGTCGGAGGAGGCAATATTGAGATCGTGGAGATCAACGGTATGGAAGTCTCGTTCACGGGCGATTATCCGGCGATTGTGCTGTTCTATCGCGACGTGCCGGGAGTTATTTCGAAGGTCACTTCGATCCTCGCGGAAACCGGCGCAAATGTGGCCTTCATGAAGGTCTTCCGCAGCGCAAAGCGGATGGACGCCTGCATGGTGATCGAGACCGACGCGCCGATCCCGGCAAACGAGATCGAGCGCATCAAACAAAGCGTCGACGGAATTAAGGAGATCTGTGCGGTATGAATTACGGTTTTTCAACGGGAGAAGAGCTTATCAGGCTCTGCGAAAACGAAAAGATAACGATTGCGGAGGTCATGCTCCGCCACGAGACCGAAACGTGTGAACGCTCGCGGGATGAACTCGTCAACGAAATGTTCGAGAACCTGATGACAATGCAGGAATCGATCCGCATCGGTCTTGAAGAGGACCAGGAAACGATGACGGGCCTTGCGGGCAATAATGCCGAAAAACTGCTTGCTTACGCGGAAAAATCGAACATGGGTCCCGACATGGCGAGAATCTGCTCCGCAGCCCTCGCCGTTGCGGAGGTCAACGCTTCGATGGGGAAGATCGTCGCCGCCCCGACCGCAGGCTCGAGCGGCGTGATCCCCGCTGTGCTCGTGATGTGCAGCGAAAAACACAGCTTCACCGATAGGGACCTTGTCAACGGACTGTTTGCCGCGGGAGCGATCGGAATTATCATTGCCAAAAACGCGAGCATCTCCGGCGCGGAAGGCGGCTGTCAGGCGGAGATAGGCACAGCTTCCGCAATGGCCGCCGGCGCTCTTACGGAGCTCTGCGGAGGAACTCCGGCGCAGGCGCTTACCGCCTCGGCAATGGCGCTCAAGAATATCCTCGGGCTTGTATGCGACCCGGTTGCGGGCCTCGTAGAATGCCCCTGCATCAAGCGCAACGCGATGGGCGCGGCGAATGCCGTGCTCTGTGCGGATATGGCGCTTTCGGGCGTGACGAGCATAATCCCGTTCGATGAAGTCGTGAACGCGATGCGCAGCGTCGGAAGGATGATGAACGTCGATCTTCGCGAAACCGCTAAAGGAGGCCTTGCCGTAACGCCGACCGCCCTTGAAATCGCCAAGCGGATAAATGATGAAAACTGAAAATAATGATATGAAAAAGGCTGCTGTAAAGCAGCCTTTTTCGGCGGTGAGCATTATTCCCAGAATCGCGCGTTATCCGTTCGCACGGCCTGAAGACGGACGTTCCGCGGGGACATCAGGCGCGAGGCGAAGCGCTCGCCGTATTCGGATTGAATCGTCGCAGCCCCGACGCCGTTCGGGATTATTTCGAGATTCGTTGCGAAAAGCGTTGCCTTGCCGCTGTCCTGACGCTCGCAGAGCAGCGAAAGCAGCGTTTCGACGGTGACGTTCGGGATCATTGGTTCTGTTCCGAGGTCGTCTATTATAAGCAGATCGGGGAAAATGAAATCCGGCTTTTCTTCCGGTTCGGTACGAAAACTGTCGAGAGTGAGCTGAATCAGCTTCAGAGCGTTGAGCTTCAAAACCGAGAAACCTCGTTCAAGAACGCGGCTGCCGATACAGTTGAGTAGGTAGGTCTTGCCGACGCCCGGAGGGCCGAAATATACGAGATCGCGCCGCTCGTTATTCGGAAAGGATTCGGCGTATTCGAGCGCGGCGTCGCGGATCTCGCGCATCGCGCTCAGATTCTTCTGTGTCTTTTGAAGCGAAAGATCGAAATTTTCGAACCGCTGATCGCGGTTGAGCCCCGAATCCTCGAAAGCGGTGTTGACTGCGAGCTGAACAACGCAGCGGCAAAGCTCGCCGTTTATGCGCCCGGTGTCGCGGCAGTCGGAGCAGATGTATTGGTAATCAAGATAATCGGCAGGGTACCCGTTCTCGACAAGAAGGCGTTCGCGCTGCTCGGTTTTTTCCTTGATAAGCGCTTCGGCAAGAGCACGCACGGAATCGGGGTCCTTCGCGCCGATGACTTTTCGGCCCATGTCATAGGCGATGCTCCGAACGCTTTGGTCGATCTCGCGTATTGCGGGGACCTTTTTATAAACCTCTTCGGAACGCTCCTCGCGGATATGCGAAACCCTGCGGCGGCGGCCCGAAAGCTCGTTATTGAGCGCTTTGATGAAAGCGGCGGATTTAATCTTCATACAGACCCTCCCCAAGGTCGATACCGAATTTCTTCAAATCTTCGGCGGTATACTGTTTTTGCGGATAATTGAGAGCGCGGTTGATGCGCTTTCCCTTAAACGGCGTTCGTGCCGCTTCCTCCTCGCGTTTTGCGGCGTCGTCCTTTGCAGCCTCAAATGATGCGATGCCGCGGTCATGCCAATCGGAGACGATCTTTTTCATTTCCGCGAAAGGCGAATTCTTCTTTGACGCAAGCTCCGCTGCAAGAAGGATTATTTCGGCATTCATGCCGTAATCATGGACCCAAAGCTCGAATTGACGCCTGTCGCTGACGGAGGCATTCCGCTTCAGCCCGGCGCGGATGAATGCGCTGCGGGCAAGCTCGGCGATCATATCCTGCTCGCGGATCACTTCGCGCATCTTTTCGGGTGAGACGCAGCCGGTTGAATGGTAGCTTGCGAGGATCGCGTCAAGATACTTGAAATTCGGGCGGTCGACGGCCACAACATCCGAAAGCGCGATGCCGATCGCGTCGTCCGTGAAGCCCCATTCGCGCGTCCATTTTACATAGAGCGAAAGCTCGTCCTCCGTCGGGCGGCGGGTGATGCGCCAACGCTTGAGAATATTCGAAGCTCCGCCGGAAAGCTCCTTTTCCTGCTCGAAGCTTTCACGGATCCTGTCGAGCGTCAGTATCCCGTCTGCGGAAAGCCGCTTCGCAACGGAATCCATGTAATTGATGTGCACTCTCGGGCCTTTGATCGCGATGCAGTGCCGCACGATCTCCGCGGCGGCGTCCTCCTCAAGGCGAAAAATCTCGATCCAGTCATAGATCTTTTGAAGTTCTGCGCCGGTGAGGTTCCTTGTTCCGAGAACGGCCTGAAGTTTTGCAATGAGCGATGCGTATTGCGCTGAGCGGTTCATCTCGGCGGAGATCGCGTTTTCGCCGATCGGAAGATACTGAACCGTCAGATTTCCGCCGGAGCCGGGAACGATGCGAACGGCGCCGAGCTTTTCCCAATATGAATATGCTTCCTCAACATCGGCGTCGGTCAGAGCGAGCGCCGTGGCAATATCGGTCTGCGCATTCGTATTCCCGGAAACGAGCATTAGACCGTAAAGATAGACCTTTACGGCAGTTCCCGGGGCAGCGGGAAGGAGCTCCGCGATGAAGCGGTTATCCACGGGAGTCGATTTGAAAAGATCGCCGGATCTGACTAATACGGTTTCGCTCATAAAAAACCTCTTGGGGCGGGTCCTGCCCGGATAATGCATCAGCTTATTTTATCATCCATTGGAGGTTAAGTCAATTGAAAAGGGATCTTGCAAACAAAAAAGCCGGGGCAAAACCCCGGCTGATAAACGATTCGATTATTCCTTGTTGTGGCAGCCGCAGTCGCAGTGCTCGGTGTCGTGATCGCAGTCTTCGCAATCGCACTCTTCGCATTCGCAGTCGTCTTCCATCCTGGCCTGAACGATCTCGATGAGGTCATCCATATCTTCATCGGCGGGAGAGACGAACTCTTCGGTGTCCTCTTCCTCGTTGACGATGATCTTCATGATGTAGACGTTGGTCTCGCAATCGCATTCTTCTTCGTTTTCGCAGTCACATTCCTGGTTTGCGTCGATCAGAACAGCGTACTCTTCGCCCTTATAATCGAAATAGTCGATAACGTCAAGCTCGAAATCATTGCCGTCGTCATCGGTGAATACAACAAAATCTCTTTCTTCTTCCATTGTTGTAACTCCTTTCAGATGTTGGGTATTCAATACCATCGCATATTTTACAGCAAAGCGGAAAGGATTGCAACCGTTTTTTTGCTATATTTGTGCGAAAAAGCGGCGAATATTTGCGCTCGAAGTGAAAGATCCGGCAAATTATATTCACGTTCGGGCGGCCGTCCGTGTTGACAAAAGGGCGGTTCGCTGTTAGAATAAATCGAATCTATGTGATGACCAAAGTGAGGCTCCGGACTTTTGCGGAAAGGGCTTTACACGGCGGGAGGAAGAAGAAATGCTCGATCTTGCAAAGAACGCGGCGGAACGGATCAAAATGCTTCGCTGTGAAGGCGCAATCTCTCCGCTTCTCGATTTTTCATCCCCCGAATTCGAAAACTGCGTTATTGTTCCCGGTCTCGTTGATGTTCATGTTCATCTTCGTGAGCCGGGTTTTTCTTATAAAGAAACCGTGAAAACCGGGACTGAAGCCGCCGCGCACGGAGGATTCACCGCCGTGTGCCCGATGCCGAATCTCGACCCGGTGCCGGATGATCTTCCGAGCCTTAATAAACAGCTTGAGCTCATCCGCCGTGACGCCTGCGTGCGCGTGATCCCGTACGGTTCGATCACCGCCGGCGAAAAGGGCGAATCGCTCTCCGATATGAAGGCGATGGCGCCGCATGTCTGCGCGTTTTCGGACGACGGCAGGGGAGTGCAGAGCCGCGAAATGATGCAGCAGGCGATGTTCACGGCGAAGCGCCTCGGGAAGCTCATCGCCGCGCACTGCGAGGATAACTCCCTCCTGTTCGGAGGTTATATCCATGCCGGCGAATACGCAAAAAAACACGGCCACCGCGGGATCTGTTCGGAGAGCGAATGGAAGCAGATAGAGCGCGATGTCGACCTTCTGCGCGAGACCGGCGCTGGTTACCATGTCTGCCATATCTCAACGGCGGAATCCGTTGAACTGATCCGCAAAGCGAAGGCGGAAGGCCTCAACATCAGCTGCGAAACCGGGCCGCACTACCTGACCTTTACGGAGGATGATCTCATCGAGGACGGAAGGTTCAAAATGAATCCGCCTCTTCGCTCAAAGCGCGACAGGGAAGCGCTGATCGAAGGCATTATCGACGGAACGATCGACATGATCGCAACGGACCATGCTCCGCATTCCGCGGAGGAGAAAGCGCGCGGTCTCGAAAAAAGCGCGTTCGGCATCGTCGGCCTCGAAACCGCTTTTGCAGTGCTCTATACAAAACTTGTAAAGAAGGGCATTATCTCCCTCGAAAAGCTGATCGGGCTGATGAGCACGAATCCGGCAAAGCGCTTCGGCATTGATATCGGCGATGATTATGCAATATTCGAAACCGGAAAACTTTACCGCATCGACGACGGCGATTTTCTTTCCATGGGCAAGGCGTCGCCTTTCATCGGGATGCAGGTTTACGGAAAATGCCTGCTGACCGTTTCAAACGGCAGGATAGCGTATATCGACGGTTCATTGAAAAGGTAACAGGGGAAAACCATTGAAACAGAGCGTATTCACAATCGAATCAAACGACAGGATCGCCGAAAACACTTTTCGCATGGCGCTCACCGGCGACACGAGCGCTTTCACCCGGCCCGGTCAGTTCGCCAACATCAAGCTTGACGGTTTCTATCTTCGCCGACCGATCTCGGTCTGCGACTATAACGCAAACGGTCTCATTCTGATCTATAAGACCGTCGGCGAAGGGACAGAGTATATGTCTCAGCTCCTGCCCGGCGGGAAACTCGACCTCCTTACGGGGCTCGGCAACGGCTTCGATACCGCGCTGAGCGGCGAGAATCCGCTTCTGATCGCGGGCGGCGGGGGAGTTCCGCCGATGGTGAAGCTCGCGAAAACGCTTATCGCGGAGGGCAAAAAGGTCACGGCTGTGATCGGCTTTAATAAAGCATCGGAAGTCTACTGCGAGGACGCGCTTAAAAAACTCGGCGTAAATGTTTTTGTAACAACAGCCGACGGCAGTTACGGCGTCAAAGGCTTTGTGACCGACGTCATGAAGTCGCTCGACTACAGCTTCTTCTATACCTGCGGTCCGCTCCCGATGTACAGAGCGATCCGCAAAACGGTCCGCACCGAAGGACAGTACAGCTTTGAGGAGCGCATGGGCTGCGGTTTCGGCGCATGCATGGGCTGCTCGATCAAAACAAGGAGCGGGGCAAAGCGCATCTGCAAGGACGGTCCCGTCTTCGATTCCGCCGAGATCATCTGGGAGGAGCCGAAAAAATGAACGAAGCACCGAACATGAAGATCGACCTTTGCGGCCTTGAACTCGACAATCCGATCATTCCCGCGAGCGGGACTTTCGGCTACGGATATGAGTTCGCCGAACTCTATGATATCAATATCCTCGGCTCGTTCTCCTTCAAAGGAACGACTTTTGAACCGCGCTTCGGCAACCCGACGCCGCGTATCGCGGAATGCCCGGGCGGAATGCTCAATTCGATCGGGCTTCAAAACCCCGGAGTGCATGCCGTGATCGAAAACGAGCTGCCGAAACTCAAAAAATGCTTCGCTAAAAAAGTGATCGCAAATGTCGGCGGATTTTCGGTCGAAGAATACGCAAAAACGGCGCAGCTGCTCGACGAATGCGAGCAGGTCGGTTTGATCGAAGTAAATATAAGCTGTCCGAACGTGCATAACGGCGGCATGAGCTTCGGAACAAGCTGCGAAGCGGCGGCAGAAGTCACCCGCGCGGTAAAACGCGCAACAACAAAGCCGGTCTTCATGAAGCTCAGCCCGAATGCCGCGGATATCGCCGCCATCGCGAAAGCCTGCGAGGACGCGGGGGCGGACGGCATCAGCATGATCAACACACTTCTCGGGATGCGGATCGACCCGAAAACAAGAAAACCGGTCATGGCGAATAAAATGGGCGGCTATTCTGGCCCCGGCGTTTTCCCGGTCGCCCTCAGGATGGTCTACCAGGTCTATGAAAAAGTCGGAATACCGATAATCGGCATGGGCGGCATATCATCCGCGAAGGACGTGATCGAGATGATGCTCGCCGGCGCGACGGCGGTGCAGATCGGCGCGGCCAACCTCACGGAGCCGTTCATCTGCCGCGATATCATCAACGAGCTGCCGTATACGATGCGCAAATACGGGATCAATGATCTCAAGGAAATAATCGGAGGAGCACACAATGGGTAAGGACGTCATCGTCGCATGCGATTTTTCAAGCAAGCAGGCTGTCATGGATTTCCTCGATAAGTTCGAGGGAACGGGGAAGAAGCCTTTTGTGAAGATCGGGATGGAGCTTTACTATGCGGAAGGTCCGGCGATCGTGCGCGAGATTAAAGCGCGCGGTCATAAGATCTTTCTCGATCTGAAGCTGCATGATATCCCGAACACGGTAATGAAGGCGATGAGCGTGCTTTCGAGGCTCGATGTCGACATGTGCAATCTGCACGCCGCAGGAACTTCTGCAATGATGGAAGCCGCGATAAAAGGCCTCACCCGCGAGGACGGCACAAGGCCGATCCTGATTGCGGTCACTCAGCTCACCTCAACAAGCCAGGAAGCGATGACGAACGAACTTCTGATCGAAAGACCCATCGACGAAGTCGTTCTGAGCTATGCACGAAATGCGAAACGTTCAGGTCTCGACGGCGTCGTGTGCTCGCCCCTTGAAGCGGGAAAGGTCCACGAAGCCTGCGGCGCGGAGTTCGTAACAGTAACGCCCGGCGTCCGCTTCGCAGAAGGCGACAGGGGCGATCAGGTCCGCGTTACGACCCCTGCAAGGGCAAAGGAGCTCGGTTCCGATTATATCGTTGTCGGGCGTCCAATCACCGCGGCGGCGGATCCCGTTGCGGCTTATGAGCGCTGTATTAGCGAATTCATCGGTTGAACCGATCGAATAATAAAAAACAAAATGGAGGATCAACGAATGGCAAATTATGAACCTCGGATCCGTGCGATCAAAGAACTGATCGCGAAAGATCTGCTCTCCATCGGGGCGGTATTTCTCCGCCCGAACGAGCCGTTTACATGGGCGAGCGGCATTAAAAGCCCGATCTACTGCGACAACAGGCTTACACTGACCGCTCCTTCCGTGCGTACGGACGTCGAAAACTGTCTCGCCGAAACAATCAGGCGCGAGTACCCAGCTGCGGAGGTGCTTATGGGCACCAGCACTGCGGGAATTGCGCACGCCGCGATCACCGGCCACATCATGGGCCTTCCCATGGGTTATGTCCGCTCCGGAAACAAGGACCACGGCCGCGGCAACAGGATCGAAGGCAAGCTCGAACCCGGCAGGAAGGTCGTCGTCGTGGAGGACCTTATCTCCACCGCAGGCAGCGCGATCGAAGTTGTTGAAGCGCTGCGCGAAGCGGGCGCCGAAGTCCTCGGCATCGTGAGCATCTTCACCTACGGCATGAAAAAAGGTCTTGAGCGCCTTTCCGAAGCGAATGTCAGGAACGTCAGTCTCTCGGATTTCGACACGATCGTGAAGGCAGCTGTGGAAACGGGTTATATCGACGCCGCCGACGCGCCGCGTCTTCTCGCTTTCCGCGATAACCCCTCGGATGAAAGCTGGATCAAAGCATAACGAAAAATAACGGAGGAAGCATATGAGAAACCTTATTGATATCCTTGATCTTTCCGTCGAAGAGATCGATGAAATGATCGACGTTGCGAACGACATAATCGACCATCCCGAAAAATACCGCGAGGCATGCAAATACAAGACCCTTGCGACGCTGTTCTTCGAGCCCTCGACCCGCACCCGCCTTTCTTTCGAAGCGGCAATGCTGGAGCTCGGCGGCCGCGTGCTCGGCTTCTCCGAAGCGAGTTCAAGCTCCGCCGCGAAGGGCGAGAGCGTGGCGGACACGATCGCGGTCGTAAGCGGCTATTCCGACATCATCGCGATGCGCCATCCGAAGGAAGGTGCGCCCATCGTTGCGCAGACGAAGGCGACAGTACCGATCATCAACGCGGGCGACGGCGGACATAACCACCCGACGCAGACGCTGACCGACCTTATCACCATCAAACGCGAGAAGGGCCATTTCGACAACCTCACGATCGGTCTCTGCGGCGACCTCAAGTTCGGCCGCACCGTTCATTCACTGATCGCGGCTATGAGCCGCTATTCCGGCATCCGTTTCGTTCTGATCTCGCCCGAAGAACTCAAGGTACCAAGCTACGTCAAGAACACATACATCAAGGCAAAGGGCATTCCTTACGAGCAGACTACTGCGCTCGAAAATGTTATAGATAAGCTCGACGTGCTCTATATGACCCGTGTACAGCGCGAAAGGTTCTTCAACGAAGAGGACTATCTCCGCCTGAAGGACTGCTATGTTCTGACTCCCGAAAAGATGGCGATGGCAAAGCAGGATCTGATCGTTCTTCATCCGCTGCCGCGCGTCAACGAGATCTCCGTCGCCGTGGACAACGATCCCCGCGCCTGCTATTTCCGCCAGGCACGCTACGGCAAATTCATCCGCATGGCCCTTATCATGAAACTGCTTGAGGAGGCAAACAAATGAATATCGATTCCATCATCAACGGCATTGTCATCGACCATATCACCGCCGGCAAGGCGATGCAGATCTACAATATGCTGAAGCTCGATAAGCTCGACTGCCAGGTCGCGATCATCAAGAACGCGACGAGCAACAAGAAGGGCACGAAGGACATCATCAAGATCGCTTCGGACATCGATATCGACCTCGGCGTGCTTGCCTTCATTTGCCCGTCCGCAACGATCAACATCATCCGCGACGGCAAGGTCATCGAGAAACGCGACCTGAAGCTTCCCGAACGGATCGAAGGCGTGCTCCGCTGCAAGAACCCCCGATGCATCACGACGACCGAGCAGGAGATCCGCCATATCTTCATTCTCACCAATCCGGAGACGGCCGAGTATCGCTGCATGTACTGCGACACCAAAGCTTCCAACTGATAACTGAAAGAAACACCTGCGCCGGGTACCGCATCCGACGCAGGTTTTCTTTTTGAAAGCGCCCGTTAGTCGTTGATAAAAGGGCCGAAATATGGTAATATAAACTTGCCGAAAAGGAGGCAATTCAAGAGAGCTCAGCGATGGATATCACGGGAACTGTTACAAACATCCGATACAGAAATGACGATAACGGCTGGACTGTGCTTTCGTTCGAGGACGGGAACGGAAACAGTGTTACCGCTGTCGGCGTTATGCCTTCCGTTAACGTCGGCGAAACCGTGACCTTCTACGGAAACTGGACGGAGCATCCGCTTTACGGCGAACAGATCCGCGTCAGCACCTATACCGTTAAGATGCCGACCTCCGTCGACGCTGTTCTCGCGTATCTTTCAAGCGGTTTCATCAAGGGCGTGGGTAAATCCACGGCAAGGATGATGGTCGATAAATTCGGCGCGGAAACTCTCGATATTATCAGGAATTCGCCGGAGGAACTGCTTAAAATCAACGGCATAGGGCCGAAAAAGCTCAAAACCATCACCGGATCGTATAATGAAAAGATCGGAATGCAGGACATCGTGATCGGGATGCAGCAGCTCGGGCTTTCGCTGCCGATGACGATGAAGATCTACAAACTCTACGGCGAAAACTGCGTTCAGATCGTGCGGGAGAATCCCTACCGACTGATAGACGATGTTGAAAACATCGGCTTCAAAACGGCGGACAAAATCGCTTTTGAAGCGGGATACGAACGCGAATCGACCTTCCGCATCCGCGCCGGAGTGAAGTACGCTCTTTCATATGCCGCGTCGGAGGGCAACACCTGCCTCCCGAAGGATATCCTGATCATGTTCGCGGCGAATAATATTCTCGGTCTCGACCATGAGCTCATCGACGGAATAATCGAAAAGATGATCATCGAAGGCGAGCTTGCGGATAAGGAAATGGACGGCAAAACGCATGTTTTCCTCAAGAGCATGCATTATCTCGAATCCGATTCCGCCGTTCGCCTGCATTCGCTTGCTAAAAGCGTGGAAATACTTCCTCTGTTCGATATCGACGGCGAGATCGAGCACCTTGAAAAACGATACATGCTGCACCTTGCCGATGCGCAGCGCGAAGCTATCAAACGCAGTTTCACAGACGGCGTTCTCGTAGTCACCGGCGGACCAGGCACGGGCAAAACGACGATCCTGTGGTTCATTATCGAGCTCATGGAGCAGCAAAAGCTGGAGCTCGAACTCGCGGCGCCGACGGGCCGCGCGGCAAAACGGATCAGCGACACGACAGGCCGCGAGGCGAGAACGATCCACCGCCTGCTCGAATACAATGCCAGCGCCGAAGAATTCAACAGGAACGACGAATATCCGCTCGAGTCGGATGTTATCATCGTCGATGAAATGTCCATGGTCGACATTCCGCTCTTCCATTCGCTCCTGAAAGCGGTTGCGAACGGTACGCGCCTTATCATGGTCGGGGACGTCGACCAGCTCCCGTCCGTCGGGCCGGGCAATGTGCTTCGCGACGTTGTCAATTCTGGTATTGTTCCGGTCGTCCGCCTCACTGAGATTTTCCGGCAGGCGGGAAGAAGCAGCATCGTCACAAATGCGCATCTTGTAAACAACGGCAAGATGCCCGTGCTCGGAAGCGACGAAGATTTCGCTTTCTATAACTGCCCGAATGCGGATATCGCGCTGAACTCGGTTCTGAATCTCTGCTCCGATTTCGCTTATCTCGGCGAATCCGAAAAAATACAGGTGCTTTCGCCGATGAAAGGGAACGCGCTCGGCGTGCTGAATCTGAACACAAAGCTCCAGCAGACACTGAACCCGCCCGCGCCGGAAAAGAGCGAATATCTCTTCGGCGATGTGCTGTTCCGCGTCGGCGACCGCGTGATGCAGATCCGCAACAACTACGATCTCGAATGGACGAAAACCTCCTCCGGCTTCAGAAAGCAGACTGTCGAGGGCATGGGCGTATTCAACGGCGACATCGGAACGGTGATCGCGATCGATACGGAATCGAAGTTCATGACGGTGCTTTTCGACGACGAGCGGTCCGCGGAATACAGCTTTTCGATGCTCGATGAACTCGAGCTCGCGTACTGCATTTCGGTCCATAAAAGCCAGGGAAGCGAGTTCTCGTGCGTCGTGCTTCCGCTCGTCAGCGGGCCGAGCATGCTGTTCAACCGAAACATACTCTATACCGCCATAACACGCGCCAGAGACCGCGTATTCGTCTTGGGAACGGAAGAATGCGTACGATTCATGATCAACAATACGAACGTCAGAAAGCGTTACAGCGCGCTTGAAGCGTTCCTCAGAGAGCTCGGCAGCCCGATTGCGTGATGAACATCAGGAGCATGAAAAAACGGATCCTCGATCTTCTCTTCCCGCAGCATCTTAAATGCCACTGCTGCGACCGTGAAGCGATTGTGAATTCATACGGAATCTGCAAAGAGTGCGAGGATGCGCTGCTCTTCAGCGCCGATGCGGGTTCAATAGAAGGCATCGACGGCTATACCGCGGGACTTCAATACAACAAACCCGCAAAGCGTGCGATGTGGTCCTTCAAATACCATGGTGCTCTATATAAAAAGGAATTTCTGATCAGGTATATCGAGATCCCCCGTGAATGGACCGTCGATTGCCTCGTTCCCGTGCCGCTGCATATTGACCGTCAGCGGCGGAGGGGGTATAATCAAAGCACGGTGCTTGCCAATGCGATTGCGGAGCGCGACGGGCTGACAGTGCGCGAGGACCTTCTTGAAAGAGTCCGCAACACGCCGCAGCAAGCGCATCTCAACCAAAAGGAACGGCAAAAGAACGTTCGGAATGCTTTCCGCGCATCGCCGGACTGCAGCGGGCTTTGCGTCGCGCTTGTGGACGATATGCGAACGACCGGCGCAACCCTTCGGGAATGCGCTCTCGCTCTGAAAAAGAGCGGAGCGTCGAAGGTCTACGCAATTACGGCCTGCTGTTCAATGGAGGAAATCGATTACAGTGAATGAGATTATTTACCGCGAAATGACGCTCAGCGATATCGAGCAGGTCTATGCGATCGAATGCAGCTGCTTCACTCAGCCATGGAGCGTCGAATCGCTGATCGGTGAGCTTGTCCGCAATAATATCGCCTATTACGTCGTTGCCGAAGCGGACGGAAGGATCGTCGGTTATGCCGGGATCTGGGTCATGTTCGACGAAGCGCACATGACGAACATCGCCGTGATCCCCGAGTATCGCCGCATGGGCGTTGCAACGAACATAATCCTCAGCATGATGCGCTATGCAGCGGGTAAGGGTGCGGAAAAAATGACGCTCGAAGTGCGTGAATTCAACTTCAAAGCGCAGAATCTCTATGCATCCCTCGATTTCAGAAAGGTGGGCATCCGAAAAAAATACTACAGCGATACCGGCGAAAACGCATTCATCCTTTGGAATGACGATATACGCTCCACTCTTATTAAGAATCAAAATGGCAAAAGCCATCACGATAATCATGAAAACATCCAGGAGGATCAAATGAAATGAAGCAGGTAATCAATGCTGAAAACGCACCGAAAGCAATCGGTCCCTACAGCCACGCGAACAAAGTCGGAAAGATGGTATTCACCTCCGGCCAGATCGGACTGAATCCCGATACCGGCGAGCTTGCAAACGGCGTCGAAGCCCAGACGATCCAGGCGATCAACAACCTTAAGGCTGTTCTCGAAGCAGCCGGCGCATCCCTCGCGGGCATCGTCAAGACGACTGTGTTCGTGAAGAACATGGCTGATTTTGCGCTCGTCAACAAGCTTTACGGCATGCTGATCCCCGAACCCTTCCCGGCAAGGAGCTGCGTTGAAGTCGCCGCTCTGCCGGCAGGTGCTCTCGTTGAGATCGAGGCAATGGCAGTCGTTCTGTAAACCGCAAAATGGAGCTTGCTCCCGCTGAAAACAGCAGACTCACCAACTACCGACCGATGTTTCTGATCGCGGTCGGCATGATGGCGGGCATCGCCGCCTGCGGCATTATTCCGGAAGGATATGCCGCGGTATTGGCCGGCGTCGCTGCTGTTTCGGCGGGAGTGTTCCTTTTGCTGCGGAAAAAGAGACTCGTTCTGTTTTCGGCAGCGCTGCTGCTCGGCGCAGGGCTCGCTTTCTTCACCCTCCCGACGCAATTTAAAGAGGGCAGATACCGCATTGAGGGAAATGTTGCGGACATCATCGAGGTCAGCGAAAACGGGACCGTACTGAGGCTCGATAATGTTTCGCTCGACGGACAAAGCCTCAATAAATCGGCGGAGACGGCGTTCCCATCGGGAATGCATGTTGAGATCGGCGACAGGATATCCGCAGAAGCGAGCTGCCGGATGCCCAAAGACGGATCGGCATGGTACAATGAAAGACTGAACAAACTTTCTTCGGGGATCGGCTGCATTGCCGACGCAGAAAGCATAACGATCAAATCGAAGCATAATCTTCCGCTGACGGAACTTGTTGTCGGGATTCGAAACACCGTTTCCGAAAGGATCGCAAAAACCTTCGGCGACGACAGCGGGATCTTCAACGCGCTGATACTCGGCCTTCGCTCGGAAGTCGGGGAGGAACGTTACGCTGCATACCGAACCTCCGGTGCCGCGCATCTGCTTGCGCTTTCGGGTTTTCATGTCGGCGTTCTTCTTGCCGCGGTTTCGGGTCTCATCCCAAGGAACAGAAGGAAACTCCGGCTGCCGGTGATAACCGTCGCCGTACTCCTTTACTGCACGGTCGCGGCATATGCTCCGGGGCTCGTTCGCGCCGGGATAATGGCAGTCTGCTATCTTGCCGCCGACCGTTTCGAACGCAGAGCCGATCCGCTTTCCGCGCTCTCGATTGCCGCGGTGCTGATCCTCATATGGAATCCGTATCAGCTTTACTCCGTCGGCTTCCGCCTTTCGTTCGCCGCATGCTTCGGAATTGCGCTTTTTAACAGCAGCTTCAAATGCGGCCTCGAAAAAACGAAACTGCCTTCGAAAATCGGCTCGTCCGTCGCTGTTTCTGCTTCGGCGATTATCGGCACATTTGCGTTTCAGATGCATTATTTCCGCTCGTTTGCTCCATATGCCGTGATCTGCAACCTGATCGCGGTCCCGCTGTTTTCGCTGATAGTTATACTCGGACTGCTTGTCACCGCCTTTGCCTTTATCTTTCCCGCCGGAGCCGCTGCGGCAGCGATCGTCCCGCGCTCCTTGCTGTTTGCCGCGGAAAAGGTGCTCTCCGCTTTCGGCTTGATCCCCGGTGCGCAGGTCGAAATGCTGTGTCCTCCGATTGCCGGCTGCGTGATCTATCTGTTGCTTATCTTTGTCCTTTCCGAGTATGTCCTGCGTCCTCTCGGCAAGAAGCTGCCGTATGCGGCCGTGCTGATGTTCCTGTTTACTTTTTCCTGCTTCATCGGTATAATAAAGGCATGAACCACAATGATTTCTTTAAACTCATAAGCAGCGGCTCGATGAGCGGAGCGTACTTCCTTCACGGCGAAGAGGAATTCGTAAAGGAAGCGGCGGTCGGACGCGCTTCGGAAATGATCCCGGAGGACATGCGCGCGTTCAATCTGACCGTGCTGTATAACGCATCCGTCGAAAGGATCATCGAATGCTGTGAAACGCTGCCGGTATTTACGGAAAGGAGCCTGATTATTCTTCGGGAAACGCCTTCTGCGGCAGCGGATGTGACAAGACTGATCGAGTATTTGGGCAATATACCGGAAACGACGGTGCTGCTGATCGTTAAAAAGGGCAAAGCGGATGAACGTTCGGCGCTCGTTAAGTTTTTCGCAAAGAACCAGCGCGAAGTCCTGTTCGCTCCTTTGGAAGAAACGGATATCATAAAGTGGTGCATGAAAACGGCGGTCCAGAAGGGCGTTGTTCTCGAAAAGGAAAGCGCGAGAACGCTTGTCGGCCTGGTCGGAAGCGACATGACGACCGTCAGCAACGAGCTTTCAAAGGCAATCGATTATGTCGGCCCCGGCGGAAAGATCACCGCGGACGTGATATCGAGAACCGCTGTCAGCAACATCGAATTCAAGCTCTTTACAACCCTCGACTGCTTCACAGCGGGGAAGGTCCGCGACGGAATGACCGGTCTGCACGGCCTTTTGACGCAGGATCGCGATGCGCCGCTGTCGATCGCGGGTTTCCTAGAATCCCGATTCAAGCTAATGCTCCAGGGAAAACTGCTGATGGAGAGAGGAAAGCTCTCGCCGAAGGCAGCCGCATCCAAAATGGAGGGCAGCAGCTACGCGAACGAAAAGGCCTGCCGTGCCGCCTCGAAATACAGCATCGAACAGCTCTCAGGCCTTGTGAAGGAGCTTTCGCTCGTGAATTACGCAAGGATCACAGGCGGGGAGGACCCGGTCGCGGCGATAGAAAAGATCATGATAAGCTTCAACTGGTAAAATTTAAACAAAGAAAACGAAAAAGCCGGCTCGAAAGCCGGCTTGATTTTGGTTAATCTCAGCGATAAACCTTATTTGGCATCATGCTTTTTTGCAAGCTGAGCCTTTTTACGATTGGCTGCGTTCTTATGGATAACGCCCTTGGTGACAGCTTTGTCAACCTTGCTGACTGCGGCGGTGTATGCTTCTTCAATAGCAGCCTCGTCGTTAGACTCCAAAGCCTTGTCAAACTTCTTGATAGCGGTCTTGGTGGAGGAAAGGACAATACGGTTCTGCATGTTCTCCTCGCGGGAAACCTTAACGCGCTTCATTGCTGACTTAATGTTTGCCAAATCGGTTCACCTCCTTGTAAATACTCGAACAGAGTTATTATAGCACTATGTTTAGCTGCTTGCAAGTCCCTTTTTACAATATAATATTACTTTTTCAATATATTTTGCGCTTAAGCGGCGGAATGAATCGAAAGGGAATGGGGGAATACTATCGGTAAACAACAAGAGGGGAAGAATACAATGAACAGCATCCATACGGACCTTGCTTCGGAACTCCGGGAACTGAATCCGGATATCGAAGGCGTTTCGGAGGAAGAAGAAACTTCCGGCGAGATCAGAATCAAAAGGATCGGCATCCTCACGGAATCGGCGGCGCAAAAGATCGGGAAAGCGATCGGCAGCTATGTTTCGCTGAGCGCAGACGCTCTTGAACAGCGGCCGCTTGATCTTTTTGAATCCGTAACGGAAAAGCTCGCGGAGGAACTTTCGAAAATGACAAAGCTCGGGCCCGGCAGCGGGGTAATACTTGTCGTCGGGCTCGGCAACCACAGCGTGACGCCGGATTCGCTTGGTCCGCGAACCGCGGAGAAGATCTTCGTCACAAGGCATATAAAGCAATACATGCCCGAAGCCCTCGATTTCCCCGTTCCGGGCGTCTGTTCGGTCGCTCCGGGAGTTCTCGGCGCGACGGGCGTTGAAACATCGGATATCGTGCGCGGTATTGTTGAAAGGGTGAAGCCGGATCTGGTGATCGCGATCGATTCGCTCTCATCGAGACGCGCCGCGAGGATCAGCACAACGATACAGCTTTCGGATGCGGGAATAAGTCCCGGTTCCGGCGTCGGAAACACGCGGGCGGACATGAGCGAAGCAAAGCTCGGCGTGCCAGTGATCGCAATCGGCGTGCCGCTCGTTGTTCATGCTTCAACAATTTTGCTCGATACTATCGGACTTATGGCCGATGAAACGGGAAAACACGGCGACGAGGAGCAGCTGAAGGAGCTTGCCCGATCCATCGCGGAAAGGCATCTTGATAATATGATCGTAACCCCGAAGGATATCGATACGATCGTCGAGGATATGTCCGGGATCATCGCAAACGCCGTCAACACAGCGCTGTTCGGGGATAAACTTCCGCAGATCAGGTCGCTGCTGGCGTGACGGGTCGGTCACTGCTTTTTCTTCCGCAGTGAATCCGCAAGCGACGGGTCCGGCGCGGCAAGAACGGTTTTGTTGTTTGTGTATATGACCATACCGGGTTTTGCGCCGGAGGGCTTTTTAACGAATTTGCGTCGTGCGTAATCGACGGGCACGGCGGGCGACTGCTTCCCCTGGGAATAGAACGCGGCGAGTTTCGCTGCCTCAAGGAGCGTGCTGTCGGGCACATCCGCGCTGCCGCAGCGGATAATGACATGCGAACCGTGGATATCCTTGGTGTGCAGCCAAAGATCGTCCGGAGATGCGGTTTTGAAAGTCAGCCTGTCGTTCTGAGCGTTGTTCTTGCCGACAAGGATCTCGAACCCGTCGGAGGAAATGAAGCTGTGCGGTTTTGATGCCGGCAGCTTTGTTTTCTTTTTGCGGTCGTCGCGAACATATCCGCCGGCGGCAAGCTCTCCGCGCACTTCATCGAAATCGGAATCGGTCACGCATTGCGCAAGATCGCTGTAAACTCCGCGCAGATACTCGAGTTCTGCAAGCGCTTCTTCGCGTTTTGAAAGGGCATACTCGCGAGCGGCTTTTGCTTTGCGGTATTTCTTATAGTAGAGCTGTGCGTTGTCCGCCGCGCTGTAGGTTTCGTCAAGCGGGATATGAACCGGCGCGGGCGGGTCGAGATAATAGTTCAGAACGACGGCTTCGCGTTGGCGCTCTGGAAGCGAATAAAGATTTGCCGTGAGCAGTTCGCCGTAAAGGCGCAGACGTTCGATCTCATCTTCATCGCCAATCGAAAGCGCGAACTTATCGACTTTTCGCTCCGTGCGCTGGATGCAGTTTGAAAGCACTCTTTCGAGGGATGCAGTCCGGCGGCGGATGCTTTCTTCCTCCGAACGCACGCGGTAGAATTCATCGGCCGCTTCTGAAAGCGACGCAAAACTCCTTGCGCCAGTTCCTTCGGGCGTGAAAGGAAGCAGCATGGGCTTGTCCCCGCGCATAAGGATGGACGGCGAAGATGTGCCGCCGAGGATCTCTTTATAAAGCTTAAGGAGTTTTTCGACAAGCGATTTATTGCCGGGTTCCCGGCCATGTTGCGCTTCGCAGTGTTCGATCATCATTGAAGCGACGGCGGGGGAGAGCCCGAAGATCGAGGACGAAAGCGCTTTTGCCGCGCTGCCGATCGCCGAATCGAGGATCGATCCAAGATTGTCCGCGGTGATATCGCGGATGCAGCGTTTGTCCTGTGCGGGCGGCATGGAGTACGGCAGCTTCGGCATAACAAGGCGAACGCTGCTCATGTTTGCCGAAACGCGGCGTATAGCGTCGACGATGTTGTTTTCCGAATCCACAAGGATGATATTCGAATACTTGCCCATGATCTCGCAGGCAAGGGTGAAGGCAGTGCTGTCATGCAGTTCCGTCAACGCATCGAAACGGATAAGGACGGTTCGGTCGAGATTAGGCTGCTCGATCGCCGTAATGCGCGCGCCGGTTAGGTGCTTCCGAAGAAGCATCAGAAAATTCGGCGCGTCGATCGGCGAAGCGGGTTTTTCTTCGGTGATGTGAAGCCGGCAGTTTTCCGTTGATGAGGAAATAATAAGGCTCTTGTTTCCCGAAAGAGTATGCACAGAAAACAGCAGCTCGTATTTCTCGGGCTGCCGGATTCTTTCGATCCTGCCCCCGACAAGCGACTGAAGCTCGACTGCGGAGGCGGCAAGAGTTAAACCGTCCATAAATCAGAATACACTGAGGCCCCCGACTTTTGCCGGAGGCCTTTTTGATCAAACAATGTGGTTGCGAAGGATCCCGATGCCTTCGATCTCGACTTCGACTGTGTCGCCGCGCTGCATGCTGCCGATGCCTTCGGGCGTTCCAGTTGCGACGATATCGCCGGGCAGGAGCGTCATGCCCTCGGTAATGAAGCAGATGAGGCTGTCGACGCCGTGCGTCATGAGCCCGGTGTTGGAGCTCTGCTTCGTTTCGCCGTTGACGCGGGTCATGATATTCGCGTTCGCGTTGTCGAGCTCGGTTTCGATCCAGGGACCGATCGGGCAGAAGGTATCGAAGCCCTTGCCCCTTGTCCACTGCGTGCCCTGCGTGGGGGATTTCTGGATATCCCGGGCGGTAACGTCGTTGAGGCAGGTATAGCCGAAGATGTAATCCGCGGCATGGCCTTTCTCGACTTTTGTTGCGCGTTTGCCGATGACGACGCCGAGTTCTCCCTCGAAATCGAGCCGGTGGCTGATATCGGGATAGACGACGTTATCTTCGTTTCCGACGATGCAGGTATTGGGTTTAATGAACAGCACCGGCTCCGGCGGCTGACCTTCGCCCATCTCGTCGGCATGAGCTTTGTAGTTCTTCCCGATGCAGACGATCTTTGAAGGTTCGGCGGGAGCAAGAAGCTGCACTTCACTGAGAGGAAGCTCTTTGCCGGTGTATTCAACGGAGGAATAAGGCTCATGCGCGAGCAGTCTCACGGTTTCGTTTTCAAGCACGGCATAGCCGTATTCGCAGCGGATAAATCTCATTTTGAACCTCGTTTGATATTAAGCGATACGGTCTTCGGGCTTTACACTGCGGAAGACGTATCTCGGGGGCTCTTCCTTGCGGACGGAAGCAAGGGTGATGATGACCTTTTCAACATCCGTCCTCGAAGGGGTTTCATACATCACGGGCAGCATAACATCCTCGAGGATCGCGCGAAGGCCGCGGGCACCGGTGTTGCGCTTGATCGTCAGTTTGGCGATCTCGGTAAGCGCTTCGGGCTCGAACTCGAGCTGCACGTTATCCATTTCGAAAAGACGCTGGTACTGCTTCGCAAGCGCGTTCTTGGGCTCGGTGAGAATGTTGATCATGGCTTCTTCGGTCAGCTGATCGAGTGTCACGATGACGGGAACGCGGCCGATGAATTCCGGAATCAGGCCGAACTTAAGGAGGTCTTCAGGCAGGATGTCCTTCAGCGTTTCTCCGATATCCTTCTTGATGTTGGACTGGATGTCCGCGCCAAAGCCCATGTTCTTTTTGCCGGTGCGCTTCTGGATGATAGATTCGATCCCGGCAAACGCGCCGCCGCAGATGAACAGGATGTTCGTCGTGTCGATCTGGATGAATTCCTGATGCGGATGCTTCCTTCCGCCTTGGGGAGGAACGGAGGCGACGGTGCCTTCGAGGATCTTCAAAAGCGCCTGCTGAACGCCTTCGCCGGAAACATCGCGGGTGATGGAGGGATTCTCGCTCTTCCTTGCGATCTTGTCGATCTCGTCGATGTAGATGATGCCCTTCTGGGCGCGCTCAACATCGTAATCGCAGGCCTGGAGGAGCTTGAGGAGGATGTTTTCAACATCCTCGCCGACATAGCCCGCTTCGGTCAGCGCCGTAGCGTCCGCGACAGCAAAAGGAACGTCGAGGATCTTCGCAAGCGTCTCGGCGAGAAGGGTCTTGCCGCAGCCGGTGGGCCCGAGCATGACGATGTTGCTCTTGCCAAGCTCTGCTTCGGTTTTCGTCTTCGGCGCGAAGATGCGCTTATAGTGATTGTAGACGGCAACGGCAAGGATGCGCTTTGCGTGATCCTGACCGATGACGTAATCGTCGAGCTGCGCAACGATCTGCTTCGGCTTCGGCAGGTCGGTCATCTCGCTCGACTTTTCTTCCTCCGCGGAAGGATTATCGGCAAGGATCTCTCTGCAGATCTCTATGCATTCGTTGCAGATGTAAACTCCGGGGCCGGCAAGGATGCGCTCGACCTCGTTTCTGCTTTTGCCGCAGAATGAGCATTTGATGGAATCGTTTTCAGTGTGTTTTGCCATATGATCAATTATCGTTTCGGGGGAACGATCTCGTCGATGATCCCGTATTCGCATGCTTCCTGTGCATCCATGAAATTATCCCTCTCGGTATCGAGAGCGATCTTTTCGATCGGATTTCCGGTGCGCTTTGCGAGGATCTCGTTCAGTTTCTGCCTTGTCTTGAGGATCTGCTCGGCATGGATCTTGATATCGCTTGCCTGACCCTGCATGCCGCCCATCGGCTGATGGATCATGATCTCGCTGTTCGGCAGCGCTTTGCGCTTGCCCTTCGCGCCTGCGGCAAGAAGGAATGCGCCCATGGACGCGGCAAGACCGACGCAGATCGTCGAAACTTCGCAGCGGATGTACTGCATGGTATCGTAGATCGCCATGCCCGCCGTCACGCTGCCGCCGGGGCTGTTGATATAAAGATAGATGTCCTTGTCGGGATCGTCCGCTTCGAGGAAAAGCATCTGAGCGATCACAAGGTTAGCAATGTCGTCGTCGATTACGGAGCCGAGGAATATTATTCGGTCTTTCAGCAGGCGGGAATAAATATCATACGAACGTTCGCCTTTGTTCGTCTGTTCAACAACAATGGGGATCAGTGCGCTCATATTGGCCTCCTTTGCGCTGCCGGGTCATTTCCGGCTTTCGGGGATTTCGGGCAGGACTCAGACTTCCTTCGCGTTTTCGACAAGGAAGCGGATCGTTGCTTCGTAAAGCGCCGCGGAAGCGTACTTTGCGCGGTTCTTCGAAAGCTCTTCGTCGATCTTCGCATCGTCCCAGTGCTCGCCGCCCTGATGGCCGATGTTGTGGATCGCGCTGCGGTAATCGTCGTCGTTGGGCTCGATCTTCTCGGCGTCGATGATTGCGAACATCACGTACTGCGCCTTGAGGTTGCGCCTTGCGCCTTCTTCATAGTCCTTGCGGATATCGTCGATGGAGAGCTTCGCATATTCGCAGTAGCCCTTGAGGTCGGTGCCGAACTGATGGAGCTGCTTGTCGAAGCGGTCGAGCTGCATGTCGACTTCTTCTTTGATGATGTCGTCATGGATCTCCACGGTCGCATTGTCGATCGCCTTCTGAACGATCGCGTTCACGCGGTTTTCCTTCGCGCGCATCTCGGCGGCGTGCTCAAGCTCGCTGCGGACGCTTGCGGTGTATTCTTCAACGGTGTTGAATTCGGAAGTATCCTTAACGAAATCTTCGTCGAATTCGGGAACGCGGTCAACGCTGATCGAATGGACGGTGACTTTGAAGATAACTTCCTTGCCGGCAAGGTTCTCAGCCTGGTAATTCTCGGGGAAGGTGACGTGAAGATCGCGGGTCTCGCCGATATTCATGCCGACCATCTGCTCCTCGAAACCGGGGATGAAGGTATGGGAACCGATCTTGAGGGAATAGTTCTCGGCGGTGCCGCCCTCGAACTGCTCCTCACCGAGGAAACCTGCGAAATCGAGAATAACGGTGTCGCCATCTTCGACGGGACGCTCAACGTTTTCGGTGGAAGCGATGGCTTCGCGGCGCTTCAGGATCTCCGCGGCAACATCCTCATCCGTGACATTATACTCAGCTTTCGGTGCTTCTATACCCTTATACTCACCAAGCTTGACTTCGGGACGCTGAACGACCTCTGCGGTGAAATCGATGCCGTTTTCTTCGGAAAACGCGGTAACGGTATAGTTCGGCTGGAGCTCGGGGATGATCTTATGCTCCATCAGCGCGTCGGAAAGCGCGGACTGCATCAGCTGCTCGACTTCATGATCCCAGAAAACATCGGGGCCGTAGGCCTTCTCGATGAACTTCCTCGGGGCTTTGCCCTTGCGGAAGCCGGGGAGAGAGTAGCGGCTGCCAAGGCGGCGATAAGCGGTCTCGAGCGCTTTGACATATTCCTCAGCGGGAACGTGAAGGTTGAACGTTGCTTTACCGTTTTCAACTTTAGTGAGTTCAGACATATAATCCTCCGTATCTTGATCGGATCTAACCGATTGTAATCATCAGGACAAACAAACGGCTATGCCGTCATTATCCACAATAATACATTATACCATACCAAAGCAATACTGTAAATAATTAAAGTGAAATATACAAAAACAATGAGAAAAGCGGAACAAAAACTTGTTCCGCCGATCAGGATTCGAACCTTATTCCGTCAATCAAGGGGCTTCTGCACGCCGTTGACGTCGATAACCGTATTGCCGCTCAAAAGAAGCTCGCTGACAGTCACGAATCTGTAACCCTGCGCAAGCGCGGATTCAATCAGCGTCGGAAGATACTGCTCGATCTTGTAGCCGTTGTTGTGGCAGAGGATGATCGAACCGTTACTGAGCTTCGGAAGCACGGAATCGAGGATCGTCTGCGCGCTGCGTTCCTTTTTCCAATCGATCGTGTCTATGTTCCATTGAATGACTTCATAACCGTTTTCGCGAAGAGTTTTGACAACGTTGTCGTCGTATTCGCCGAAAGGAGCGCGGAAGAGCACCGTGCGCTTTCCGGTGATCGGCGTTACGGCATTTTCAAATCTGTTCAGCTCGTCAATGATCTGCGCGGAAGAAAGCCGACTCATGTGCGGATGCGTCATGGAATGATTCCCGATCTCGTGACCGGCGTCCGCGATCGCCTTTACCATATCAGGATATGCCTCGACCCAGAAACCGCAGAGGAAGAAAGTGGCTTTGATATCGTATTTCCGGAGCGTATCGAGGATGAACGGAGTCTTGTCATCCTGCCACGCGGCGTCGATCGTCAGTGCAATAAGCTTGTCGTCGCGCTGAACGCTGTAAATCGGCAGCTCCTTCATCAAACCTGCCATTACCTCGACTTCATACTCGTCTATTCTATCGATCTCTGCCCGGCGATCCGCCTTCCCTGCAGTCTCGGTTTCGCTTATATTGCCGAAAAGGCTGCCGGCATCCGCCGTTTGCTTTCCTTCTTTGCCGCCCTTCCCGGCAAACACCGCGATCAGTATAGCGGCGACCACGGCCGCGGCCGCTGCGAGCGCATAGATCAGATTTTTCTTCGTTATCACAAAAACTTTCATTTCTTCCTCCCAGAACCTTTGCTTCTATAGGATATGAACGATCTATGAAGCACATTCCGCAATGAATCAAAACATTCAAAAGACAGATACTATCCTTGAAAAAGGAGCGGCAGTATGGGAATTTTCGAAAGAACGGCAAAGCTTTTGAGATTCGATGAATCAAGCGAACGCTTTGAACTGAAAGAGAAGGAACAGGGCATCCCGAATCCGGGTTCGCGCTGGACGGACGCAACGGCGCGAAAACCCGGTTTCCCCGAAAAAATCAAATCCGATATAAGTAAAAACGAAAAACTCTTCCGCAGTCTCTTTTCGGCGGATGTTAATAAGGATCTGATCTTCCGCCGCTTTTCGACAGGCGCAGGCACACCCGCTCTTTTGATCTATATGAACGGCATGGCCCGCGACGAGGTCATTGCAAGGTTCATCATCGACCCGATGATGAGGGCAA
>JAEEYN010000135.1 GCA_016288175.1 Bacillota bacterium
CGAGCGGCAGGAGAACTGATTTTTATAAGCGGGAACCCGCTTTTTCGAGGCAGCTATGTTTAAAAAGATCCTTGCGACCGCACTGTTGATATCCATGCTCTGCATCCCGTTTTCGGGCTGCGGGCCGTCCGGGAAGGAAGCTGATGCCATATCCGGAAAGGAAGGCTTCGCCCCCTCGGGTCCGACCGCGCCTTCCGCGCCGGAAACGGCCGCTGCGCCGCTCACTTCCGCGCCGACGGATATCCCGGCCTTCACCGACGCGCCTTCGTTCACTCCCCCGCCGACCGCGGGTCCCACAGTCGAACCGACGCCCGCGCCGACGGATATTCCGACACCCGCGCCGACCGATACGCCTGCGCCGACGGATATCCCGACCTCCGCGCCTACACCGACGCCCAAACCGACCTCCGCGCCCACGGCAACGCCCAAACCGACGGCAACGCCGAGACCGACGGCGACGCCGAACCCCGGAACGCCGGACCAGAGCGTTTTCGACAACTGCGCCTTCGTCGGCAACTCGACCTTCGAAGGGCTGCACCAGTTCAACGTCATCACGCACGGGCACTGGTTCACGCGCGTCGGGCTCAATATCAACACCGTCTACACGACCCCGACGGAGCACGGCAGCGTGCCGATCATCGACGAGCTGAACACCGGGGATTACGAGGCCGTTATCCTGATGTTCGGCCAAAACGAATGCGGCTGGCCGAATCTCGACAGCTTCATTGACAAATACGAGCGTCTGCTGAGCGACATATGGCGCCGCCAGCCGAACGCGAAGCTCTTCATCACCGGCATCCCGCCCGTTTCGAAGGCGCATTCCGACGAGGGGCATTACGGCGTTACGAACCCGCATATCAACTATATCAATGCCGGCCTTGCCGCCCTCGCGGCGCGCACGCCGAACGCCTATTTCATCACCGTCCCCGCGGAGCTCATCGGCCCCGACGGCGCTCTTCCGCCGCAGGCCTCGAGCGACGGCGTGCACCTCAACATCACCTACATGCGCTATTGGGGCAACCACATCACGCGCTTCGTGACGGCGATTTTGAGATAGCGTTTTATGCCGGGAACCGCAAAACTTTTGAGCCGGGGCTGCTGCTCCGGCTTTTCTTTTTTCCGTTCCTCGGTTTATTTTTATCGTTTTACGATATTTTTCTATTGACAAACGGCTATCGGCATGTTATACTTCGGTCAGCGGCCGGCGAAAGCCGCGAAAGGAGTATCGATATGAAACAAAAAACGCTTGCACTTTGGCTTAAGATCGTCATTATCGGCGTGGCTTTATGCGGCCTCATTATCTGCTTCGTTATGCTGCCCTCCGTCGGCCGCGATTTTGCCGACAGCCTGAACGGGGAATTCGACTATGCCTATTGGCCGTGGCTGATCTTCCTCTGGCTCACTGCGCTCCCCTGCTTTGCGGCGCTCGGCATCGGCTGGAAGATCGCCGACAATATCGGCAGGGACCGCTCTTTTTCGATCGAAAACGCGAAGCTGATCTTCACGATCTCCGTGCTCGCGGCGGCGGACAGCGCGTTCTTTTTCATTGGGAACATCATACTTCTGCTGCTGAATATGAACCACCCCGGCATCGTGCTGTTCTCCTGGATCGTCGTATTCTTCGGCCTTGCCGTCGCGGTCGGCGCGGCGTGCCTTTCCCACCTCGTCCGCAAGGCGGCGGCGCTGCAGGACGAAAGCGACCTCACGATCTGAGGAGGCGGCTATGGAAGGCGAGATCATTTTCAATATCGACGTAATGCTCGCGAAGCGCAAGATGAAGCTCGGCGACCTTGCGGAAAAGGTCGGCATCACGCCCGCGAATATGTCCGTTCTCAAGACGGGCAAGGCGAAGGCGATCCGCATTTCAACGCTCGTGAAGCTCTGCGACGCGCTCGACTGCGACGTCTGCGACATCATCGAATATCGGAGACCGGAAAAATGAAAAAGGCATAAAAGCGCATTCAAGCGGGCGGATGATATCCGCCCTGTTTTTTTGCGGCGGCATCCGCGCAGTCATATTCCGCCTCCGGCGCTCATATTTTTTCACAAACGCGGCGCGAGCGGCGCTGAAACGGAGGTTTGATCAGGAAACATGGGAACATTTACCGGCACGGAGATCTACCGTGATATCAAAAAACGCACGGGCGGGGACATCTACATCGGCGTCGTCGGCCCGGTCCGAACGGGCAAATCGACCTTTATCAAGCGGTTCATGGACCTTATGGTCCTCCCCGTGATCGGGGATGAGTTCGAAAAAGCGCGCCTTGTCGACGAGCTGCCGCAGAGCGGTTCGGGCAAAACGGTCATGACCACGCAGCCGAAATTCGTTCCGAACGAAGCGGTCACGATCAGCGTCGGCGAGGAAAATGTCGAGCTGCGCGTGCGGATGGTGGACTGCGTCGGCTATATGGTCGAAGGCGCTCTCGGCAATACCGAGGATGAGCAGCCGCGGATGGTCCGCACGCCATGGTTCGACCACGACATTCCCTTCGACGACGCGGCGGAGCTCGGAACGAAGAAGGTCATCACCGAGCATTCGACGATCGGCGTCGTGGTTCTGACCGACGGCAGCATCACCGGGATCGAGCGGAAGAATTACGAAGGCGCGGAAAGCCGCGTGCTTTTGGAAATGGCGGGCACGGGAA
Organism: Bacillota bacterium; assembly: GCA_016288175.1. Classification (GTDB taxonomy): domain Bacteria; phylum Bacillota; class Clostridia; order Christensenellales; family CAG-138; genus PeH17. The sequence continues at coordinate 2,646 of JAEEYN010000135.1, forward strand.
AGC
>JAEEYN010000136.1 GCA_016288175.1 Bacillota bacterium
CCGAAGGTCTTGCGGATCGCCAGCCATTCGCGCAGATACACGCAGCACCAGATCACGGCGACCTCGAGCGTCATAATGATGTATTTTCCGCGGAACACGGGGCCGCGGCCTCCCGCCGTGGAGCGGAGCAGCTTTTCAGTGCCGGTCCGCCGCTCGATCGCAAAGAGCGGAGCGACGGTCAATATCACGAACACGAGCGCGACTATGGCGTTCCACCGGGTCAGCGGCCATGTCTTCGAATCAAGGAAGTTGCGCATCTCCGTCTGGTTCACGAGCCAGGGCGCATAGCCCTTTTCCGCGCCGCTCTGCTTCGCGGTCTCCGCTTCCTGCTCGATCCGCATCAGCGAGCCTTCGAATTCATAGGCGATATCCGGATGCTTTTCGAGGTTCGCCCGCGCTTTCGCGAGGTATTCCTCGGTCTCCGAGTTGATCTCTCCCCCGGCCTCCTTCAGATACTGCAGATAGACATAATCCTGCTCCTGATACTCCCAGCCGGTATAGCGGAGCTTCCCGCCGAAATACAGGCCGACGGCGAGGAAGATTATGCTGCCGCCGAGGATAAGGAGCTTGTAGCCCTCGATCGCGGGGATATGCATCTTTCTGCGGAAGAAATCGCAGAAGCGGTTCCAGGCAACAACGAATTTGCCGAGGATGTTGCGGTTGCCGAGCGGATGGCGCTTTACCTGGATGAACAGCACGGCGACGGTCAGGATGATCATCAGAGCGAGCATCAGCCTCCGCAGCAGCGGAAACACGCCGACGGGCTGTTCAAACACGTTCATGTTCAAATATTGGGACAGCGACTCCATCGGATGCACATATGAGAATATGTTGACATATTTGAAGAAGCTGAACTGGAGCTGGCGGTCGATCAGCGTATAGGCGGCATACTCGCCGGCAAGGATGCCGATGATGAGCAGCCACGAAAGCTGGATATTGCTCACGAAGCTCAGTATGAACCAGAAAATGAGGCCGAGCAGCACGCCGCAGGCGACCTTCGCGCCGAGGTAGATCAAGATCCACTGCAGGATCGAAACGCGCAGCGTGCAGGTCTTGAACGCCTCCATCGACTGCACCGTGCGCCCGAGACCGTCCGCGCCTCCGTACAGCGCGAAGGATGAACCGAGGACCCCGGCGTTGATGACGAGAGTGAATACCGCCGAAACGCCGATGAGGATGAAGAAACGCGAGAGCGCAAGCTGCAGCCTGCCCTTCGGACAGCTTCGGACGACCGAGCAGAGGCCGTTCTTTTTATCCTCGAAAAACGCCATGACCGTTATGATTATCACAACGAGGTAAAGGATATCCGAGGCTGTGAAGCCGATCCAGGTCTCGACCGCGCGGTCGCTGCCGAATTCGACCTCGATGCCCTCGAGCGCAACGAAATCAGCGTCGGTCTGCTGGATGTTCCGATAGGTGAAGCTGTCCTTGTCCTTGCCGAATATCGACGAGCGGGCCATCTTCTCCGCGTTCTTATGCACGCCCGCAAGGTACGCATGATAGGAACGGATATGCTCCGCGGTGGTTTTGAGGCTCGTCGTCTGGCGGAAACCCGCCTGATAGCCGTCCGCCTCCATTGCGGCGATGGCGTCATCCACCTGCATAGCGCAGTATTTTTCCGCATCCTGCCTGTATTTTTCCGCATCGCTCATCATGTATCTCCAACCGTTGCGCAGATCGCCGTTCAGCCTTTCGAGAAAGAACAGCAAAACGCAGACGATCGGGATGACGATATAGATGAACAGGCGTTTTTTATCGGAAAGCAATCTCCGAAGCTCATTCATGGCTTGCCTCCTCCGGGGCTTTTTGCGCCTCCGCCTCATCCTCCGCAAGCTCGTCGCCGAGGTAATAAAGATATACGTCATCCAGCGAATAATAGTTGCCCATAAGCGGCTTTGTCTCCGGCGGGATCGAACCGATCAGCTCCTTCGGCGAGCCGGAACGGACGAGTTTTCCCTCCTTCAAAAGGATGATATCCCCCGCGATCGCCTCGATGTCGCTGACGATATGCGTCGCGAGAAGGACGATACGGTTCTTGGAAAGGTCATAGATATAGTTGCGCAGGCGCACGCGCTCCTTCGGGTCGAGGCCGGCGGTCGGCTCATCGAGGATCAGCACCTTCGGCTCGCCGAGCATCGCCTGTGCGAGCAGGACGCGCTGCTTCATGCCGCCGGAGAAGGAGGAGATCTTGTGGTGGCGCACCTTGGAAAGGTTCGTAAGCTCGAACACCCGGTCGAGCTCCGGTTTGAGGTCCCTGCCGCGGATGCCCTTCAGCCTTCCGAAATAGGCGATGAAGCTTTCCGCCGTCATGCCTTCATAAAGACCCTGCTGCTGCGGCATATAGCCGAGGAGCCTGCGAAAATCCGCGCCGAGCTTCAGGATGTCCGCCGCCTCGCCTGATTCATCCGCGAAGGTGATCTCGCCGCCGGTGCGGACAATATTGTCCGTGATGAGGTTCATCATCGTGCTCTTGCCAGCGCCGTTCGCACCGAGGATGCCGTAAATGCCCTCGTGGAAGGTATAGGTGAAGTTTTCAAGAGCGACCTTGGTGCCGTAGTGTTTGGTGAGATTATTGAGTTTGAGTTCCATTCTTGTTTTCCTCCTCG
>JAEEYN010000137.1 GCA_016288175.1 Bacillota bacterium
AAGCCCACATACACCGAAAGTACTGTGCTGGAGACGGCATGGGAGGATAGGCAGCTGCCGGATCCCAAAAGCGGACGATCGCAAGATCGCCCGCTTTTATCTTACTTAAGCGCAAGCTTAAGTAAATTTCACATGAGCCCCCGGCTCATATTTCACCTGCCCGCGGCGCGCTGAGCAGCAAGCGGGCGCGCATACGCTCGCAACGGTTAAGCTGTGGGGTCCCACCTGTTCTCATTCCGAACACAGAAGTTAAACCCACATACTACCTGAAGTACTGTGCTGGAGACGGCATGGGAGGATAGGCAGCTGCCGGATCCCAAGAGCAAAGGACGACCGATGGGTCGTCCTTTTGTATTGAAGTGAATGGTGAATAGTGAATAATGAATAATGGCGGTGGATTTTCCGCAGGCGGAAGATCTTTTGTTATTTCCACCTCATCCGTCATGCTCCGCCTGCCACCTTCCCATCGAGGTGAAGGTTTAAAAAAGACCATTGAGGCATCTTTCGATACCTCAATGCCGTAAGAAAATCATCTGTGTTATTTATCTTTTCCTGGTCGCGCCGACGATCGTAAGGATCAGGCCGATCAAGGCAACGGCTGCGCCGGCAATGATGAAGATCGTGCCGGGATTCATTGATCCGCTCTGAAGGAGACTGGACAACTGAGCCATACCGTCATTGTTCTGCATAACGCCGTAGATAACTCCGCCGGCACCGGCAAGAATCAGGAGAATACCAAATACTATCATTCTTTTCACCTCCTTATGAAGATTTTGCGCCGCCGGATCACTGCACCGGCGGCAGTATGATCCGATACTGCCGTTTGACAATATAAGAAACATGGATCTTCAACCGGTCAGGATCGACCGGCATACAGATTTTATTTGCATTAACCCTACTTACAGCATTATTGTACATCCGAATGATGGATAAGTCAATATACGATCCGGAAAATCGGATCTCCGCGAAACGCAACGAAACCGCGGGCGGACCTTCCCGCGGGAAAGCGCAGATGTTTCATACCTTTTATATATTTAAATAGCTTGCAGGAATGCAGGATTGAGTGTATAATAAGAATAAGTTGGGAGGGTAAGAATACCGCATGGCTTTCGGCTCCCCGAACTTATGAACTTGATTGTGAAAGGTGCATTATGGACCTGCTTTTAACTGAAACATATCTTGCCGAAACAGATAACCCGGAAACCGGAACAGAAACCGTTGAGCCGACCGCTTCCGCAGCCCCGGAAACCGCAAATTCAACTTCCGGAGCGCTCGTTGTAACGGTCGTCGGCCTTGCCATCGTTTTCATCGGCCTTGTGCTTCTGATCGCGATCGTGAAGCTTGTCGGCGCGGTCTGCAGGGCGGCTTTCGGCGAAAAGAAAAAGCCCGAAAAGCCCGCTGTGCCGGCGAACCGTGCCGTTGCCGCTTCGAACCTTACCGAAGCCCAGCGCGGCGAGGTCGTCGCGGCGATCTCCTGCGCGATCGCGGAGAACATGGGCAAGCCCGTTTCCGGTATCCGCATCCGCTCGATCCGCAAGGTCGGCTGAGAAGAAAAACCAACTGCTTAAAAGAAAAACAACGTCTGCTTCATGCAGCGAAAGGGGATAACAATGCGTAAGTACATCGTTAAAGTCAACGGCTCTGTTTACGAAGTTGAAGTTGAGGAGCTCACCGCGGGCGAAGCCGCGCAGTATGCCGCCGCGCCCGAGAAACCCGCCCCCGCGAAGGCCGAGGAAAAGCCCGCCGAAGCGACAGCACCCGCAGCCCAGCCGAGCGCAAAGCCCGCGGCCGCAGGCGCAAAATCCATCAATGCTCCGATGCCCGGCTCCATCATCTCAGTCAGCGTCAAGCCCGGCGATACCTTCCGCAGCGGACAGGTCCTGCTCGTTCTCGAAGCGATGAAGATGGAGAACGAGATCATGGCGCCGCATGACGGACGCGTCATCTCCGTCAACGTCAGCGCGGGCAGCAGCGTCAACTCCGGCGACGTGCTGATCTCCTACGAATAATTCTTTCTCCCGGCCTGTGCCGGAACCGGTGGCTTTACTATGGAAGACATCTTTAAAGTATTTTCCGGTCTGTTTTCGGAAAGCGGGATCCTCGGATTCTTTGCGGACGGAGGTTGGAAATTTGCCGTGATGATCGGCATCGCGTGCATCCTGCTCTACCTTGCGATCGTTAAAAAATTCGAGCCACTGCTCCTTCTTCCGATCGCGTTCGGCATGCTTCTGACGAACCTTCCCGGCGCGGGGCTTTTCCATGAAGAGATCTTTGCCGGCGGGCATGTTCATTGGAACGAGCTTGCGGCGGGCGGCGGGCTCATAGACTATCTCTACCTCGGCGTCAAGCTCGGCATCTATCCTTCGCTGATCTTCCTCGGCGTCGGCGCGATGACGGATTTCGGTCCGCTGATCGCGAATCCGAAGAGTCTTCTTCTCGGCGCCGCAGCGCAGGTCGGTATCTTCCTCGCATTCCTCGGCGCAAGGCTGATCCTCGGCTATGACATGGGTCTTGCCGCTTCGATCGGCATCATCGGCGGCGCGGACGGCCCGACGGCGATCTTCGTCACAAGCCGTCTTGCTCCCGAAAAACTCGGTTCGATCGCGATCGCGGCGTATTCCTATATGGCCCTCGTGCCCGTCATCCAGCCCCCGTTTATGAAGCTGCTGACAACGAAAAAGGAACGCGCGATCGTAATGAAGCAGCTCCGCCCCGTTTCCAAAACGGAAAGGATCGTTTTCCCGATCGTCGTAACGATCGCTGTCGCGCTGCTCGTTCCCTCAGCCGCGGCGCTGGTCGGCATGCTGATGCTCGGCAACCTGATCCGCGAATGCGGCGTTACGGAGCGCCTTTCGAAAACGGCGCAGAACGAGCTCTGCAATATCGTAACGATCTTCCTCGGCATCAGCGTCGGCGCAACGGCAACGGCCGGTTCGTTCCTCCAGTGGGAGACCCTCGGCATTCTGCTGATGGGCATCATGGCCTTCATTTTCGGCACGGTCGGCGGTCTGCTGCTCGCAAAGCTGATGAACCTCATCTCCGGCGGAAAGATCAATCCGCTGATCGGTTCCGCGGGCGTTTCCGCCGTTCCGATGGCGGCGCGTGTTTCCCAGGTCGTCGGCCAGAAGGAGAACCCCGGCAACTTCCTGCTCATGCACGCGATGGGTCCGAACGTTGCGGGCGTTATCGGTTCCGCGATCGCGGCGGGCGTTTTCCTCTCGATGTTCGCAGGATAAAATCAACATAGTAACGAAATTTTCGGCATAACAGAAAGGATTCCATATGGGTAAGCTTTATATTACGGATACCATCCTCCGCGACGCGCATCAGTCCCAGGCGGCGACCCGCATGAAGACGGAGGAAATGCTCCCCGCCTGCGAGATCCTCGACAGCATGGGTTACTGGTCCCTCGAATGCTGGGGCGGCGCGACCTTCGACAGCTGCCTCCGCTTCCTCAACGAGGATCCCTGGGAGAGGCTCCGCACCCTTAAAAAGGCGCTGCCTCATACCCGCCTGCAGATGCTCTTCCGCGGCCAGAATATTCTCGGCTACAAGCACTATGCCGACGACGTCGTGGAGCAGTTCTGCCGCAAGGCGATCGAGAACGGCATCGACGTTATCCGCATTTTCGACGCGCTGAACGACGTCCGCAACCTTGAAGCCGCGATCAAATTTACCAAAAAATACGGCGGCCACTGCGAACCGGCGCTCAGCTATACGATCAGCCCCGTTCATAACGAGGATTATTTCGTCAAGCTCGCGAAGGAGCTCGTTCAGATGGGCGCGGATTCCATCTGCATCAAGGATATGGCGAACCTGCTTCTTCCGATGCCCGCGTTCAACCTTGTCCGCAGGCTGAAGCAGGAGATCGACGTCCCGATCCATCTGCATACCCATAACACAACCGGAACCGGCGACATGACGCTGCTGCTTGCGACCTTCGCGGGCGTGGATATCGTCGATACCGCCCTTTCTCCCCTCGGCAACGGCACCAGCCAGCCCGCGACGGAGAGCCTTGTCGCAACGCTGCAGGGCACGAAATACGACACCGGCCTCGATCTTACAAAGCTCAGCGAAGCCGCGAAGCATTTCCGCACAGTCGCCGCCAGGCTGAAGAAGGACGGCTACCTCGATCCGAAGGTGCTTTCCGTCGATACGAACACCCTTATGTATCAGGTCCCCGGCGGCATGCTTTCGAACCTCATTTCCCAGCTCAAGCAGGCCAACGCGGAGGATAAATACTACGAGGTGCTTGCCGAAGTCCCGCGCGTCCGCGAAGATTTCGGTTATCCGCCGCTCGTTACCCCGACGAGCCAGATCGTCGGCAGCCAGGCCGTGCTGAACGTCCTTTCCGGCGAAAGGTACAAGATGTTCACGAAGGAATCCAAGGGTCTCCTCCGCGGCGAATACGGCCGCCTGCCCGGAACGGTCAACGAGACCGTCCGCAAGAAGGCGATCGGCAGCGAGCAGGTCATCACCTGCCGCCCGGCGGACCTTCTTGAGCCCGAGCTCGACAAGATCCGCGAGGAAGCGGGCGAGCTTGCGGAAAGCGAAGAGGATGTTCTCAGCTACGCGCTGTTCCCGCAGGTCGCGAAGAAGTTCTTCGAGGATCGTCTCCGCGCGAACGGCGGAAGGAAGCAGGACGGCACAGTTCCCCACGTCAAGGCTTTCGACGAAGCCGCCGAGCTGATCGTCGAGGATCTCACGAACGGCATGACGCTTTAAAACAGGATCAAATAATAAAAGCGCTTTCTGACCGAAAGCGCTTTTTGTGTGTCCCGCGGAAGTTTATTGAGCCCAGGAAAAGATATAGGAGCCCTTGAACTCATCCGCTTCGATGATGATGTAATAGGTGCCGTATTCCGGCAGGATGGTGTTGAAATACCAATCCGAACTGATCACGCCGTAAAACAGGACGTTGTTGTCCGAATCCTCGATCGTAACATCCAGCGAACCTTCCGCAACGACGAATTCGGAATCGATGATCAGCCTGTCGTCTTCGGTCACATGGATGGTGTAGGTCACGCCCCCGTCGAATTCATCGCAGGAGAGCGAAACCGAATCGGAGTTCTGCTGCTGCTCCGCGCCGCTGCAGTACCCCGACCAGGCGGACGAGGTCCTGCCGCAGCCCGTTAAAGCAGCGGTGAGCATGAACAGCGATGCAAGAAGCAGGAGCGACAGCTTCTTCATAAGGCTCCTCCCGAAAATTTATGCTCTGATTGTATACTGCCGCCGCACATTTGTCAAGAAAAAACCTCGTTTGTCAGGAAACAAACGAGGCGGGTTATCGGGCCTGCATTATCGGATCCAATGCTGTTTATTTATAGCGATATTGAAATTCCACATACAGCGAGCCGTTGTTGCCGTGGGTAGTGGGAGTAATCTGCCGAATAGGCTCCGACAGAGAAACCTGATCCTTTTGAGCAAGTCTTTTCAGATCCTGATAGACTCTTTCGCCCAACGGCGTCATTTTTACGTGTGTCACGAAGAAACCGTTCATACATATATACAGTTCCCTGAATCCGCAGCTGTCCGGATCTTCGTATCCATTGATTATCCTATAAACCGGAGAATCGCCTGAAAGTCTTTCCCGCGGAGCTACGTTATATCTTTCCGTAAAGAACGAAAGCGGAAAACTGTCTTTAATCTTTGTTTTCCCGCAGGAAACAGCCAATTTTATCTTCTCTACTATACATTTTTCATACATTGCATTTATCAGGATCCGATAGACTTCTTCATCGCTTATGATCTGAGCTTCTCTTCTCAGCCGTTCAGCGGTTATCCTGTCCAATTCATCTCTGAGCGCCATAGTGCCTCCTTAATTATTGCAGACGGTTTGCTCCTTAAAAGCACTTGAAAAACATGCAGCGAACATGGCCGAAAAAGGCGTTCAAGATGCCTTTGCATAATCAATTATAACCTGCGGGAAGCTTCAAGTCAAGCCGATATCGTTGATTAAAGAAGAGCCGTATCAGCCCGCGTTTGCGTTTGTCCCGGGGTTTGAAATCCGCTGGAATATCTGCTATAATAAAATAGAGAAAATATGGAGAACCGAAATGAAGATCCTTGTTACAAATGATGACGGATATTTCGCGGAGGGCATCGCCGCGCTTGTGAAGGAGCTTTCGAGGGCGCACGAAGTCATTGTCTGCGCGCCGAAATTCAACCAAAGCTGCGTCGGCCACGGCCTGACGCTCAAGGTCCCGCTGACGGTCGAGGAAGCCTCGATCGAGGGAGCGGATGTCAAGGTCTATGCGATCGGCGGCACTCCGGCGGACTGCGTACGTTTTGCGATCTCGATGATGGATATTCATCCGGACGTCGTCGTTTCCGGCATCAATCGCGCCGGCAATATCGGCACGGACGTGCTTTATTCCGGAACGGTTTCCGCGGCGGAGGAGGCGGCGATGCTCGGTCTTCCGGCGATCGCCGTTTCGAAGGAGACGACCTCCCATGACTTTTTCCCGGATGCAGCAAGCCATTTCGCGGAGAATTTCAGCCTCTTCTTCGGCTGCCTGACGAAGGAAAAACGCCTTCTGAACATCAATTATCCGAACATCCCGCGGGAAGAATACCGCGGCATCAGGGCGGCATACCTCGCCGAGCAGGTGTATTCCTCGGAATATAAAAAGGTCGAACTCGAAGGCGGCGGCTTCGGCTACATCACGCCGAGTGAGAAGATCACCGTCTGCGCGGAGACCGACACCTGCGACGAAAAATACATCCGCGACGGCTTTATCACCGTTACGCCGCTCAAATACGACGTTACGGATTATGAGCACCTTGCGAAAATATCCGCTTATATCGAGAAAAATTACTGACCGGGAAGGAAAAAGGCGATGCTGACAGTCGGGATAATCGGCGCTGGGCCGGCGGGAATGCTGGCAGGCGCTTTTGCCGCGAAAAACGGCGCGAAAGCCGAGATCATAGATAAAAACGAACGCGCCGGAAGAAAGCTCTTCCTGACCGGCAAGGGCCGCTGCAATATCACGAACGGCGCGGACCGCGACGGATTCATGAAGAACACGCCCCGCAACGGACGGTTCCTTTACAGCGCCTTCGATTCCTTCTTTTCGGACGACATCCTCGAAATCCTTAAAAACGAAGGCGTTCCCGTGAAGCTCGAGCGCGGCGAAAGGTATTTCCCGGAAAGCGACAAATCGAGCGACGTCATCCGCGCTCTCGTCAGCTATTCCGTCAAATGCGGCGCAAGGCTGCTGCTCGGCACGGAAGTCCGGTCGATCGATAAGGACGAAACCGGATTCACGCTCCGCATGAGCGGTATGCACGGCGGGAGCAGGCATTATGACCGGCTGATAATCGCGACCGGCGGCCTCAGCTATTCGTCGACAGGCTCAACCGGAGACGGCTACCGCTTCGCACGGGAGTTCGGGCATACGGTCGTCGAGCCGAAACCCTCGCTGATCCCCTTCGAAACCGTTGAGGAATGGCCGAAGGAGCTCATGGGCCTTTCGCTCAAGAACGTCACCCTTCGCGCATATAAACCCGAAAAAGCGGGGGGGACCTGTAAAAAAGCGAAAAAGCAGAAGCCCGTTTACGAGGAGCTCGGCGAGATGCTCTTCACCCATTTCGGCGTCAGCGGGCCGCTCGTTCTTTCAGCGAGCAGCCTTCTTGCGGACGATCCCGCCGGCGCAGTACTGACGGTCGACCTCAAGCCCGCCCTTTCGCCCGAAACGCTCGACGCAAGGCTGCTGCGGGATTTCGAAAAATACAGGCATAAGCAGGTCAAAAACGCAATGACCGACCTTCTGCCGCAGCGCCTTATCGACACGGTCCTGATGCTTGCCGGCGTTTCCGCGGAAAAGAGCATCGACGAGCTTACGCGCGAGGAGCGCGGGGCGATCGCCGAAACGCTGAAATGCCTTCGCATGACGGTCAAAAAACCGCGGCCGATCGACGAAGCGATCATCACGCGCGGCGGCGTTTCGGTTCGGGAGATCGACCCCCGCACGATGGGATCGAAGCTCGTTCCCGGCCTCTATTTCGCGGGAGAGCTCATCGACGCGGACGCCTGCACCGGCGGCTTCAATCTCCAGATCGCCTGGTCGACGGGCGCCGTCGCGGGGGAGAACGCAGCACTTTCAGAATAACGAAAAACCCTTCAAGAGGAGAAATACCATGGAAAACAAACTCGAAAACGTACTTTCCGACTACACCGACGAGGATTATTCCGGAGCCGAAACGCCGGAGATCTTCTCCGTCGCGATCGACGGACCCGCCGGCGCGGGGAAGAGCACCGTTGCGAAGATCATCGCGAAAACGCTCGGCATCGTTTATGTCGATACCGGCGCGATGTACCGCGCGATGGGACTCAAGGCGCTGAACCTCGGTTACGATCCCGCCGACCCGGCGAGCGTGATCCCGATGCTGCCCGATACGGAGATCTCGATCGCGTATGTCGACGGTGCGCAGCATATCTTCCTCGACGGAGAAGATGTTTCCGGCCTGATCCGCACAGAGGAGGTTTCACAGGCGGCTTCGAAGATCAGCGCGATCCCGGAGGTCCGCGAAAAGCTCGTTGAGCTGCAGCGCGCGCTCGCGAAAAAGGAGAGCCTCGTGATGGACGGGCGCGATATCGGAACCGTCGTTCTTCCCGCGGCGAAATACAAACTCTATGTTACGGCATCCGCCGAGGTCCGCGCGCAGAGGCGTTTCCTCGAATATGAGCAGAAGGGCAAGCTCGACGGACGCAGCTTCGAGGACATCCTCGCGGAGATCATCGAGCGGGACGACCGCGATATGAACCGCCCCGTCGCGCCGCTGAGGCCGGCGGAAGGCGCTGTGATAGTCGACACGAGCGAGCTCGGCATCGACGAAGTTGTGGCGAAAGTTCTCGAAATCATGGGCGCCGCGGCAAAATGACACCAAAAGCGGAGCAGAACGGAGGCTCGGAATGCTTTATGTGATCTTTATCGTCCTCTTCGGATGGGCGCTTTTCCTCTTCAAACGGCCGAAAATCTACGGAGAAAAGAGGAACCTTCGAACAAAAGGCGGCGTGATATTCATCGCCAACCACCGGAATCTGCTGGATCCCGTCATGCTTGCGATCACCATCCCGCGCTGCATCCATTTCATGGCCAAGAAAGAGCTTTTCGAATCGAAGCTCGGCAACTGGTTCTTTCGCTCCTGCTTCGTTTTTCCGGTGAACCGCAAGACGGCGGACCTGAAATCCCTGCGCCAGGCGCTGAAGCTGCTTGAGGAAGGCAAGGCCTTCGGCATCTTCCCGGAAGGCCGCCGCGCCGTTGCGGACGAGATGGACGATTTCGAAAAGGGCACGGCGTTCATCGCCTCCCGCACGGACGCCCCGATCGTTCCGATCTACATCAGCCCCACCACCTATTCCGGCTGGCGGAGGCTCCGCTATATCGTCGGCGAAAAGATCTATGCGAAGGACGTTCTCGAAACCTGTGAGCGCAGGGAGCTCGTCGACGCGCTGACGGAGCGGATGCAGAACGACATGGAAGCGCTCAAAAAGCGGATGGATGAGATCTATCCGGGCAAAAAAGCGAAGAAGCGGCGCTGAATCGGCCGAAAGGAAAAACATGAAGATCATTCTTGCAAAACACGCCGGCTTCTGCTTCGGCGTCCGCCGCGCAGTGGAGCTTGCGAAGGCGACCGCCGAAAAGGTTTACGGCGAAAGCGCCGGGGCGGAAAACGGACCCCGCGTTTATACATACGGCGAGCTCATCCACAACAAAACCGTCGTCGAGGAGCTTGCGGCGGCGGGCATCCGCGCGATCGAAAGCCCGGAGGAAGCTTCGGCGGGGGATTATGTCGTGATCCGCTCCCACGGCGTGCCGAAGGCTGTCTATGACGAACTCGCGCAGCGCGGCATCAACTGCGTCGACGCGACATGCCCCTTTGTCGCGCATATCCACGACATCGTTTCCGAAGCGCACGGCGCGGGCGAGCGCGTTTTCATAATCGGCGAACCGACCCACCCGGAGGTCATCGGGATAAACGGCCACTGCGCGGACGCGGCGGAGTTCATCCGGACCGAAGAGGACCTTCCGAAGCTTGCCAGCGGGGCGGGCTGCCTTGTCGTGCAGACCACTTTTGACTATGACGGCTTTATGAAAATGGCGGAGCGGATCCAAAGCGAATACCCGGAGATCACCGTCCACAACACCATCTGCGCGATCACGAAGGAGCGCCAGACGGAGGCGGAGGAGCTGAGCCGGAACTGCGACGCAATGCTTGTTTTGGGCGATAAAAACAGTTCCAATACGCAAAAGCTCAAAGAAATTTGCAAAAAAAATTGCAAACAGACCCAAAATGCCGCAAAAGTCAGTGAAATTTCTCTTGATTTATTTAAAAAACATGGTATAATGATAGGCGTTGTTGCCGGTGCATCCACACCGGATTCGATTATCAGGGAGGTTATCAACACAATGAACGAACAGGGTAAGGCTGAAATCAACGAAGCCACCGAAAACGTGACCGCAGAAGCGGCACAGACCATCGAAGAGAACGCTGTTTTTGATGAAGACGCAATCAACAAGACCATCGTTCGCATCCATGGCGGACAGATCCTCACGGGTACTGTCATCCAGATCGTTGACGGCGAGGTCAGCGTCAGCATCGGCTATAAGTCCGATGGATACATTCCGCGTTCCGAGTTCTCCAACGACCCCGAGCTCGATCCCGCTTCGGTATACAAAGTGGGCGATCCCATCGACGTTGAGGTTCTCAAGGTAAACGATGGCGAAGGCAACGTGCTGCTTTCCCGCAAGGACGTGGAGCGTCAGAAGGCTTGGGACGATTTCGCAAACGATCCCGACATCAGCGAGAAGGTCTTTGAGGGCACCTGCAAGGAAGTCATCAAGGGCGGCGTGCTTGTTGCGCTCAATAACGGCGCCGCAATGGCATTCGTTCCCGCTTCCCAGGTTTCCACAAGGTTCGTTCAGGATCTCAAGCAGTTCGTCGGCAAGCCGATGAAGCTCAAGATCCTCGAAGTCGACACAAAGCGCAGGCGCGTCGTCGGTTCCTGCAAGGCAGTCCTTGTTAAGGAAGCCGAAGAAGCCGAAAAGGCGATCTGGGACAACCTCGCCGTTGGCCAGAAGCTGACCGGTACCGTCCGCCGCCTCACCGATTTCGGCGCATTCGTCGACATCGGCGGTGTTGATGGCCTTGTTCATATCACCCAGTGCGCATGGGGTAAGGTCAAGAACCCGGCTGAGGTCTTCACCCCCAACCAGAAGATCGAAGTCATCATCCGCGAGCTCGACAAGGAGAACAAGAAGATCTCCCTCGGCTACCGCGAGCTGCTTCCGAAGCCCTGGACCACCGCAGACGAAAGGTACCCCGTCGGTTCCTTCGTTGAGGGCAAAGTCGTCCGCATCGTTCCCTTCGGCGCATTCGTTTCCCTCGAGCCCACCATCGACGGCCTCGTACATATTTCCCAGGTCGGCCTGAAGAGGGTCTCCAAGGTTGAAGACGAGATCAACGTCGGCGACCGCGTACGCTGCAAGGTCATCGAGGTCGATACCCAGAAGCGCCGCATCAGCCTCAGCCGCAGGGATGCTCTCATCGACGAGAACCCCGAAGAAGCCGCTGAGATCCTCGCCCGTGAACGCGAACAGCGCGAGCGCGAGCGTGCGGAGCGCCAGGAAAAGCGCGCCCAGGAAGACGCTGCCCGCAAGGAGAACCAGGCTGCCCGCGAGGAGCGCCGCCGTGAGCGCGGTGAGCGCCAGGAGCGCCGCCGCCGTGAGGAGCCCGATTACGAGCTTCCCCCGGTAGAATCCGCAACCACTTCCCTCGCTTCTCTGCTCGGCAACTTCGTCGCGGAAGAAGAGCCCAAGACCGAGGAATAATTTCCGAAAACGCAATGAAGGCGCTGCCCCCCGGGCAGCGCCTTTTTGCTGCAGAATAATAAAAAGCCGTGTTCCGTTCCGGGGACACGGCTTTTTTAACGGCTTTATTCTTCGTTCATATAGGCCTCGACGAGCCTGTTCAGCGCGTCCTGATCCTTCGCGCCCATCGTCTCGCGGCAGGAGTGCATCGCGAGCATCGGAACGCCGACGTCCGCAACGCTCATGCCGAGCTGGCTTGCCGCATAGCTGCCGAGGGTGCCGCCGCCGCGGAGGTCCGGGCGGTTCATATAGCGCTGATAGGGGATATCGTGCTTTTTGCAGATGCCTTCGATGACGCCGATGCCCGCCGCTTCGGTCGCATAGCGCTGCTCGTAGTTCATCTTCAGCGAAACGCCCTTGTTCATCTCGCTTGCGCTCGAGCCGTCTGCCATGTCGGCATGGTTCGGATGCTTCGCGTGCGCAACGTCGCAGCTGAGCATGAAGCCGCCGGTCAGCGAATCGATGTACTCGCTGCGGTTCGCGCCGAGGGCGAGGGAGATCTTTTCGAGGATCAGGCCGAGGGTCGCGCTGTCCGCGCCCTGCTTCGTTCCGGAACCGACTTCCTCGTTGTCGAAAAGGATCGCCGCGGTAACGCCGCGCTTCCGCGTGCAGTTCGTGATGCCGTAAAGGACCGCGTAGGTGGAGGTGATGTTATCGAGGCGGGGGGAGGTCAGGATATCCTTGTCGAAGCCGCAGAGCACGGGCTCCTCCGTGTTGTAGAGGCAGAGATCGAAGCTGAGGATATTTTCGGGTTCGGTACCGAGCTTCTCCGCAAGCTTTTTGAGGAAGAAGCCGTCCTTATTGAATTCCTTTTCGACCGTCGCGCAAATCGGCAGCATATCCTTGTTCGGATTGTAGGCGACGCCCTTGTTGACCTCGCGGTTGAGATGGATCGCAAGGCTCGGGATCGTCAGGACCGGCTCGAACAGATCTGCGTGAACACGCATTGGCTCGAGCACGTTTTCACTGCGGAGCGTTACGACGCCGGCAGCGCTGAGGGGACGGTCCAGCCAGGTGGAATGGATCATGCCGCCGTAGGGCTCGACGGAGAGCTTCACGCAGCCGCCGGCAACCTGCTCCGGGTCGGGCTTGATGTAATAGCAGGGCCAGTCGATATGGCTTGCGGCAAGCCGGAAGGCGTCGCCGGGCTGATACTCTTCGCCGACGGTAAAGGCGATCAAAAGCCTGCCGAAGACTTCGACGTAGTATTTGCCGCCCTTTTCAAGGTTCCATGCGCCGCTTGCGGGCAGCTTGGTAAAACCCGCATCCGTGCAGCGGATACCGGCGTCGATGACCGTATGCGCAGGGGATACGGATCGCCTCAGCATTTCCATAAGTTCTTTGATATCGTTTTTCATTATCAGATGATCCTCCGATCAATTAATTTTTGCTGTAACTACGGCTTTTCAGCGCCATGTCGCGCGGTAGCGGCCGGAAGCCCTCCTGCGGGAACGGCGGCGCCTCGATTTGCGAAGGATGATCCCGCGGATGACGATGACCGCGAGAAGCAGCAGCACAACGATCAGCACCCAGAACAGCACGCCGCTGCCCGCGCTGCGGCAGAGGTAATAGGAGCCGTTGCGGATATGGTAGCCGTGCTCGTGGTTCTCGAAGAACCAGATCATGCTGTCGTCAACGCCGTCGGTGATCATCTTCGTTTCCTTGCCGTCGATCGTGACGGTCTTGATCTCGACGGGGATGCCGGCGAGCGTGCCTTCCTTCGGCGTGGACGAAAGGGCCATGCCGTCAACAACGATCAGGTAGGATTCCTGGTCGCTGACGCCCTCGCGGAGGATATAGTAGGCGCTGCCCTGGCTGTCGAAAAGACGCTGATAGAGCTCGACGCTGCCGCCGTCATTCGTGCCGTTGGCGCGGAAGATCTTCTCCGAAAGGTAGAGGTAGAGCCATTCGGATTTGCTCTGGGTATAGAGCGCGCCGTCGTAATACGTCCAAACGGAGTACTGCGCCGCGCCGGCCGTGCGCTGAAGGTCGAGGTTGGAATATTTGCCCGTTCCGCGCGGAGCGGTATCGGGAATGATCGAATTGTCGTGGATCTCCGGTTCGATATTCGGCGCGCCGGCGATCGCCCTCGTGCAGAGGAGCTTCGCCGTGATGGGCTTGTCGCTCGTGAAATAATAATCGACCTCGCCGACGATGTCCTTTTTATTGTCGGCGTTGAGCGGAGCCTTGACGTTCTGGATGCGCAGCTCGATACGGACGCTCGATGGATCGTCGAAGAAATGCTGAAGATTCGAACGCGCGCCTTTGACGGAGAGGCCTGTGATATCCGCTTCCGCAATGAACGCGCCGCCCTCGGGATCGAGGGGGGAGGCATTCTCCGCCTGGAGCTCGAATCGGGTCTGGACGCCGAATTCGGAAAGCTGGAAATCGCGGTAATTCTGGAAGCCCCATTCATACATCCGCTTTGCGACGCGATAGCGGTTGTTCGAGTTGGTCGGGCTGTGCTCATCGCCGAACTGGACGAGGATCAGCCGGACGTCGCCGGATTCGGCGCAGCTCATGAGGCAGTAACCCGCTTCGTTGGTCTCGCCGGTCTTGCCGCCGATGCATTTGCTGTAAAGGAAGCTTTCCGTATCGCCGGCCTTATCGCGGATCAGCTTGTTCGTGTTTTCGAGATGGAAGCCTTCGGGATGGAGATTTGTCGCCGGAACATCGTAGACGGCTGTGCCGATAACGGCCATGATATCAGGGTTTTTGAGCACTTCGCGCATAAGGATGCCGAAATCGCGCGCTGTAGTATAATGCTCCTCGTCGTGCCTGCCGTCCACCGTTGCGAAATGGGTGGAATTCATCCCGAGCTCCCGGGCTTTGTTGTTCATGAGGGTCAGGAACGCGCTGACGGCGCTTTCCGCGCTTGCGTTGCTGTCCGCGAACGCCGCCTCCATCGCGAGCGCCTTCGCCGCGTCGTTGCCGGAGCGCATCAGCATTCCGTAAAGGATATTGCGCAGGCTGATCGTTTCATTCGATTCGAGCCCCATGAGGGAGCTGTTCGCCGTAAAGCCGACGACGGGACGCCAGCCGAGAGTGACTTCGGTATCGAGACTGATGCCCTTTTCTTTGAAAACCTCGAGCGCGACGAGCGCCGTCATAAGCTTCGTCGTGCTTGCGGGATATGCCTTTTCATCGGCGTTGCGCTCATAGAGCACTTCGCCGTCTTCCGCTTCGATCAAAAGCAGGTTTTCGGTCGTGACATCGGAAAAAGGATCGCTGCCGGAACCCGAAGCGAATGCCGCGGAGGGCACGAGCGGGATCAGTAAAGCGATGCAGAGAAAGAAATATAAAAAGCGTTTCATGCGCGAATCCCCCGAAACTGTTCGCCGCTTCCCGCGGACGAACGGATATACCTTCGAATATTATAACATTTTGGCTGAAGCTTGTACAGACCGGGAGGACCGTTTTTTCAAAAATGTCGGCCGCCTGGAGGATCGGCGCGGCGGGTCCCGGCTGCGGAGCGGCGCGGACGGAAAACGATTTTCGCTCTTTTCTCGGGAAAGAGAACGTGATATAATAATATGATAAGGTATGCGGCGAAGCGCCCGAAACGCCGAAAAGCGTGGGGGCTTTGCCGGAGCTTGAAACGAAAGGACAAAACCGTTAATGAAAAACGGTAAGACATATATCGGAAAAACAGTAAAAGCGGCGATTTCGCTGCTGCTCGCGTTCGTATTCGCCGCTGCGGTTTTCGCTTCCGCCTGCAGCGCGAAGAACGGAGAAAAGACGGAAGAGGGAAGGAACACCGCCGTGCCGGCAAGCGCGGAACCGACGGGAACGCCTTTCGCTCAGACCGAGCCGCCGGCGACGGAACCAGCCGAAACGGAACCCGCGGCGACGGAAGCACCGACACAGAAGCCCCGCACTGCCGAAGCGCTGTTCGGGGACGTCGTGCTCGCGCGGCAGACGGACCTCAACTATTTCGCGATCCCGGATATCATCCTCAGCCTCATGACCGACGCCGATATCGAGCTTTACAAACGCATGGTGACCGCGTTCATGGCCGGGGAGACCTCCGTCGAGGTGCCGGCGGAGCTCGGCGAATACCCGAACATTTACCGCGTGCTCGATATGTACTGCCCGGTGTTCTTCATCGATGTTGACGACACGAAGATCACCGACGACGGCAGGACGATCAGCTGGAGCTATGCGGACCCCGCGGCGCACGGCAGCGCGATCGATCGCTTCGAGGCTAAAGTCCGGGAGCATCTTTCTTCCGTTGTCGAAAGCGATATCGAGCTTGCGAAGATCCTGACGGTCTACAAGGATTTCACAAGCGGGCTCACCTATAACGAGGAAACGGCGAACGGCGGCTTCCGCTACAGGCACGGCGTTAACGCGATCATGGAAGGCCTCGGCGTATGCTGGTGCTTCGCGAGGGGCTTCAATTTTCTGATCTGCCAGCTCGGCGTAACTTCGCTCACGATCCACGGCATCCGCGAATGGGATAACGCCGTTCATGAATGGGTCGTTTTCAAAGACGGCGGCGAGTGGCGCTACTGCGACCCGACCTGGGATATCGGCGGGCATTCGCTCAATTATTTCGGCTTCACGATGAAGGTCAGGGACAATAACGGCTTCCCGCGCTCGCATGTGACGGTGCTCGAGGGCACGAAATACAAGGCTTCCGATTATTTCAAAGTTTCGGATCCATTCTTTGCTCCGCTCTATACCGGCGCATGCTACGGCGGACACTATGAGATCGACCACGAGAATTCGCGCATTTTGTTTTCGGACGATTACGGCTACACGAGCAGCGGGAAATGGCGCGTTTTCGAACTTCTGACAGGAAACTTCTATTTGCTGGACGAATATCCCGAAAACTGACGATGGCGGATAACGGCGAAGAACTGATCAAAAAACGCTTTCTGGAGCTTGCGAGAAGGGCCGATGCGACGGGACGCTGCACCTATACGCATTTTCTCGGTCTCGCGGAACAGAATCTGCTGCACACCCTCCAAAAGGAGCTCGGCGGGATCCCGCAGGAGGCTTTCGGCGGCGCGCCGGGCTGCGAAAGGGTCATCGTGCGCTTCGGAGAGCCGGAGGAAGGGGAGCCCTTCCCGATCCGGCTGCTTCGGGCAGAACCCGCGAGCCGCAAATTCGCCGATAAGCTGACGCACAGGGATATCCTCGGCGCGCTGATGGGCCTCGGCATCGAGCGCAGCGCGGCGGGGGACATCGTTCTTCGGGACAATGCCGCCTATATCTTCCTTGCGGAGAATATGGCGGATTACGTTCGGGAAAATCTCACCGCGGCGAAGCATACCGTGCTCCGCCTGAGCTTCGCGGACGAGCTGCCGGAGGGCGAGCTCTACCGCCTTGCGCCGCAGACGCTGACCGTCGCAAGCGGCAGGCTCGACTGCATCGCCGCCGCGTTTTTGAAGCAGTCGCGGGGCGATGTTCAGGAGCTTATCGAAAAGGGGCTCGTGTTCATAAACGGGAAGCAGACCCTGAACGGATCGAAACAGCTTGAAGAAAACAGCGTCGTTTCCGTTCGCGGATACGGCCGCTTCATCTACCGCGGCGAACTGCGCGAAACGAAAAAGGGACGGCTCGCCGTGCAGATAGACAAATTTGAATAAAACACTCTTCAAAGGAGGCAAAGATATGAAATACTCGATCAAAACCAAGGGCATGGGCTGCCCGCACTGCATCAAGCGCGTCACGAAGGCGATGGAAGGCCTCGGCGCTGACATTGAAAAAGTCGAACTCAACGACATCGCCGTGAAATCCGAAAAGGGCGAAGCGGAGATCCGCTCGGCGATCGAGGCGCTCGGCTTCGAAGTTCTCGAAATCAAGGCGGAATAAAGAAAAATGACGTTTGAAACGATGGCCGGCGCCGCATTGCGCGCGGGCATCAAAACGGAGAATATCGACGGAAGGATCGTTCTCGGCCTTTCGGGCGGAGTGGATTCCTCCGCGGCGGCGCTGCTTCTTAAGGAGCAGGGCATGGACGTCGTCGGCGTTTTCATGAAGAATTGGGACGAGCAGGATGAGAACGGCTGCTGCACCGCGGAGCAGGATTACGCGGACGCGAAGCGCATCGCGGAGCAGATCGGCATCCCGTTTTATTCCGTCAGCTTCACGAAGGAATACTACGACCGCGTTTTCACCTATTTTTTGGAGGAATACCGCCGCGGCCGCACGCCGAACCCCGATATCCTCTGCAACAGGGAGATCAAATTCCGCGCGTTCCTCGACCTCGCCCTCGCGATGGACGCTTCCGCCCTCGCGACGGGGCATTACGCCCGCCTCGATAAGAGCGGACGCACCCGTCTTCTTCGGGCAAGGGACGCGGGAAAGGACCAGACCTATTTCCTTGCGGGACTGACTTCGAAACAGCTTGAAAAAGCGATGTTCCCGATCGGCGGTCTCGAAAAAAGGACCGTCCGCGAGCTTGCGGAGCGCGCGGGGCTCGTGACGGCGAAGAAGAAGGATTCGACGGGCGTCTGCTTCATCGGCGAAAGGAATTTCAAAAAATTCCTGATGCAGTATCTTCCGGCGCAGCAGGGCGAAATGATCGACGTGCGCGGAAAGCGCGTCGGCAGGCATGACGGACTGATGTATTATACGATGGGTCAGCGCCGCGGCCTCGGCATCGGCGGCATGAACGAGGGCACCGGCGAAAGCTGGTTCGTCGTCGGCAAGGACCTCAAAAACAACCGCCTGATCGTTCAGCAGGGCGAGCACGAGGAGCTGTTCTCGACCGACCTCACCGTGAACGGGATGCACTTCATCGGCGGCGCGGAAGCCGAAGCGGAGCTCGGAAAAACCTTCCGCTGCACAGCGAAATTCCGCTACCGTCAGCCGGATCAGGCCGTGACAGTAACTCTCGACGGCGGCGCAGCGCGGATCGTTTTCGACCGGCCGCAGCGCGCGATCACGCCGGGGCAGTGGGCTGTGCTCTACAGAGGCGAAGAATGCCTCGGCGGCGGCGCGATCGATTCGCTCACCCCGGTGAAGCCGCTGGACCCCGGACTTTTCGAATAACCGAGAATCAAAAAGCATAGATTGCAGGAGGCAAATATGGACATTCGTAAACTGATCGATCACACCCTTCTGAAGCCCGACGCAAGCGAAGCGCAGATCAAGAAAGTCTGCGACGAAGCGAAGGAATACGGCTTCAAGAGCGTCTGCGTCAACCCGGCGAGGGCTGCCTTCGTTTCGAAGGAGCTCGCCGGCAGCGGCGTTCTGACCTGCTGCGTCGTCGGCTTCCCCCTCGGCGCAACGCTTTCCTCCGTCAAGGCGTTCGAGGCCATGGCGGCGATCGCGGACGGCGCGAACGAAGTCGACATGGTCATCAACGTCGGCGCGGCGAAGGACGGCAACTGGGAGCTCGTTGAAAGCGATATCCGCGCCGTCGTGCTTGCGGCGAAGGGCAAAGCGCTCGTTAAGGTCATCATTGAGACCTGCCTGCTGACCGACGAGGAGAAGATCCGCGCCTGCGAGTGCGCGATGGCGGCCGGAGCGGACTTTGTAAAGACCTCCACCGGTTTCTCGACCGGCGGCGCAAACGTGCACGACGTCGCCCTGATGCGCTCCGTCGTCGGGGATAAGCTCGGCGTTAAGGCTTCCGGCGGCGTCCGCACCCCGGAGGACGCGAAGGCCTATATCGAGGCCGGCGCTAACCGCCTCGGCACGAGCAACGGCATCAAGCTGCTCGGCTGAGTGAACGAAAAACCCCGGCAGATAAATAAAAAAACAAGCATCCGCAGCCTGAATGAAGGCGACCTCGGCCGGGCTGCGGAGCTTTGGCTTGCCTGTTTCCCGGAGGATGACCGCGCCTTCGTCGAATATTATTTCGCCCGCCGCACCCGCCCCGAAAGGATGCTCGGGCTTTTTGAAGGGGAGGGCGAAAGCGAAAACCTCGTAAGCATGCTCTGCTTCGAAAAACGGCGGATGTATGCCGAAAACCCCGCTGATCCTTCCGAAAAAAGCGTCGGCGTCCTGTTCGTTGCCGGCGTCTGCACCGATCCCGCAAAGCGTCGGAGGGGCTATATCCGCCTGCTGTTCGGGGCGCTTGAAGAACGCATGGCGGAGGATGGCATCGGCGTTTTCCTGCTCCAGCCCTTCGATTTTGCCTTCTATCAAAAGCTCGGGTATGTGCCCTTCGCGAAGCGGGGGACGGTCCGCGTCGAAAACAGGAGCGAGGCGCCCTGCGGCAGCTTCCGCCCCGCCGAGCCGACGGCGGAGAAAATGCTTTCGGCGTATGAACGGACCTTCGCCGGAAGATTCGGCGTTCTTGAAAGAACGGCGGGACGCTTTGCCGCGATCCTTGAGGAATACTCCCTGCCCGGCGCGAAAAAAGCCGCCGTTGAAAGCGAAACGGGCTGCGCCTATGCCCTTTGGTACGGCGGGGATGAACCGACGGCGGATGAATTCGTTTATACGGATGAAGCCGCCCGTGCCGCTCTCGAAGCGGAGGTCTTCGCCCGCGCCGGCGCGTTTTCATACCCAGTTCCGGCGGACGGAGCGCAGGAGGGCGAAGCGTTCTTCAATATGATAAGGATCACCGACGCGCGGTACGAATATCTTTTAAAGCGGGACAGGATTCCGTTCGGCCTGACGAAGTATTGAACTGTCCGCCGAAGGGCAAAATAGCCCGCAAAGGCGCTTTGCCGCCGGAAAAATCGAGATTATATTCGGTTTTTTCGAAAAAAAGCTTGCATTTTTCGAAAGGATATGGTATCCTTTATCCGTTAAGACAGTTGAGCTGTCTATTTGTTGTGCGGCAAATGCCGTTGTTGAACTTCGAGAGTGGGCTAAACCCGCTCTTTAATTTTGAAACGGGGTTTTTTCCGCCCCGCCGCGGAGGTATCTTTTTTGAAGCTGACCGATAAGGTTTTCGAGATCTGCGAGCCGACCGTCCGGCAGCTCGGTTATGAGCTCTACGACGTTGAGTTCCAGAAGGAATACGACAATTGGGTCCTGACCCTCTTCATCGACAGGCCCGAGGGCGTGAGCCTCGACGACTGCGAGCTCGTCAGCAACGCCGTCGATCCCCTCCTCGATGAGGCGGACCCGATCGAGCAGGCATATTATCTTTCCGTCAGCTCGATCGGCATCGACCGCCCGCTGAAGAAGGACAAGGATTTCGACCGCAATATCGGCAAAAAGCTCGATGTGCGGCTCTATGCCCCGATCGGCGGCAAGAAGGAGCTTGTCGGCATCCTCGCCTCCCATACGGCGGAAAGCTTCGTCCTCGAAACGGAAAAGGGGCAGCAGGAGCTTTCGAAAAAGACCTGCGCGCTGATCCGCCCCCATATCGACTTCTGACATCCGTCGGAAGGAAAAGAGAAAACTATTGTTAAGGAGTATAGATAAATGAATTCCGAGCTCATCACAGCCCTGCAGCTGATCGCCAAGGAACGCGGACTTTCCGTGGATGTTCTCACCGACGCCATCGAAGCCGCTCTCATCAGCGCCTATAAAAAGAATTACAACACGAACTGCAACGTTCGCGCGAACCTTGACCGCGAAACCGGCAAGATCGAGATCTGGGCTTCGAAGTCCGTTGTTGAAACCGTTGAGGATCCGATGACGGAGATCTCCCTTGCCGCGGCAAAGAAGGTCAATCCGCTCTTCGAGGTCGGCGACGTCGTTGAGGAAGAAGCGAATACGAAGGATTTCGGCCGCATCGCGGCGCAGACCGCGAAGCAGGTCGTCATGCAGCGTATCCGCGAGGCGGAGCAGGGCGCGATCTTCGAGGAATATTCCGAAAAGGAGAACGAGGTCCTCACCGCGATCGTTCAGCGCGTTGAAAAGAACGGCATCTATGTTGAACTCGGCAAAACCGACGGCGTGATCCCCTTCAACGAGGTCATCACCGGCGAGAACTACAACATCAACGACCGCCTGAAGGTCTATGTTCTGAAGGTCCAGCGCGATACAAAGGGCCCGCAGATCATCGTTTCAAGGACCCATCCGGGCCTTGTGAAGCGCCTCTTCGAGCTCGAGATCCCGGAGATCCAGTCTGGCATAGTTCAGATCAAGTCCATCGCAAGGGAAGCGGGCCAGCGCACGAAGATCGCCGTTGCGTCGAGCGACCCCCAGGTGGACGCCGTCGGCGCATGCGTCGGCCAGCGCGGCGTGCGCGTGGAACGCATCGTCAACGAACTGCATAACGAGAAGATGGACATCATCGAGTGGGATCCCGATATCGCCGTCTATATCGCGAAGGCGCTCGGCCCCGCGAAGGTCGTGATGGTGTTCATCAACGAGGCGGAGAAAGCCGCCCGCGTCATCGTACCCGACAGCCAGCTTTCGCTCGCCATCGGCAAGGAAGGCCAGAACGCAAGGCTCGCCGCGAAGCTCACGGGCTGGAAGATCGACATCAAGTCCCAGTCCCAGGCGGACGCGGAAGTCCTTTCCGGCGGCGAAAAGCCCGCGGACGGCGAGGAGATCGAAGACGATGCGCTGTTCGACGACCTCGGCCCCGCTCCCGAAGAAAACTGACGTAACTGCTCCGGAGGTTCCGATTGCAAAAAAAGATCCCAATGCGAATGTGCGTGGGCTGCCGCGAGATGAAGCCGAAAAGGGAACTCGTGCGTGTGGTCTGCAATAAAGAAGGCGAGGTTTTCGTCGATCCGACGGGAAAAGCCAACGGCCGCGGCGCATACGTCTGCAGAAGCGGCGGCTGCCTCGGAAAAGCCGTCAAGACCCGCGCCCTCGAAAGAGCCTTTTCGAGGAAGATAGGCGAGGATGTTTTCGAAAGCCTGAACGCGCAGATCGGTTCGATGCCGGCGGAAACGGGCGAAGGGGGCGGCGAAGAGTGATCGATCCCACCGAAAAGCTCAGAACAGCGCTCGGCTTCGCGATGAAAGCCGGAAAACTCGCTGTCGGCGAATTCGCCGCCGAGAAAGCGATGAGAAGCGGGAACGCGAAGCTCATCATTCTCGACCCGGCCGCGTCGGAAAACACGAAAAAGCAATGGCGCGACGCGTGCGCGTACAGGAACCTGCCGCTTGCAGCGGCGAAAAACATGGGCGGGGCGATCGGAAAACCCGGAAGGATGGTCGCCGCCGCAACCGATGAAAATTTCTCGAAGATGATTATAAAAGCCGCAGAAAACTGCGAACAAAATGCTCACAATGACGGAGGCAATGACTGATGACTAAATCCGAATTATTAGAAAGCGCGAAGAATATTCAAAGCACCGCAAAGGCGTTGCTGGAAAGGGCGGCCGCACTGAGGACCGACGCCGGCAATTCGCTGCAGGCTGCGAAGCGCCATGAGAGCATGCTCATCAGCAAAGCCCAGCAGGAGGAAGCAGCGCGCCGCGAAAAGGAAAAGGCGGAGCGTCTTATCGAATACCTGAACTCCGAGGAGCAGCACGGCGTTTACGTCAGCGACCGCGATGAGATCGTGAACGGTTCGTCCGAAGCGAAGGACGAAACGCCCGCGCCGAAGACCGCGCCCGAAAAACCCGTCGAAGAAAAACCCGCCGAAGAAAAGGCCGCCGAAGAAAAGGCCGCCGAAGCGCCGGTCACGGGAGCAAAGACCGAGCCCGCGCCGGAGGGGAAGCCGGAGACAGCGAAGAGCGGGGAGACTTCCGAGCCCATGAAGGAGCAGGAGGCAAAGCCCGCCCGCACCGAAAAGCCCGACCGCCAGCGCACGGATAAGCCGGAGCGCCGCACAGGCGAGCGCACGGATACCCGCCCCGCAAGGACGGGCGAAGGCAGGCCCGCCGACAGGCAGAGGGACGGACGCCGTCCCGACCGTCCGGCGGATGACCGCCGCCAGGGCCAGCAGAAGCCCGGCGATAAGGACGAGACCGGCCGTCCGGGCCGCGACCATCAGCGCCCGCAGACCGGACGCCGTCCGCAGGAGACCGCTTCCGCCGTTCCGGCGAAGGAAACGCGCACCCCGGACAAGACCAGCTATGTCCGCACCTTCGACACCGAAAAGAAGGCGAAGAACAAGAAGACCATCATGAAGGAGAGCGGCCCCTCCGCAAGGAATTGGGAGGACGAAGGCGGCAATTACGGCAGCCGCAAGAAGAAGGCTGCGAAGCAGGTCGAGCAGCATAAGCCCGAACCGGTCGTCATCGACAAGGCCGTCATCACCACCGAAACGATCACCGTCCGCGATTTCTCCGAAAAGATCGGCAAGCCCGCTTCGGAGATCCTCAAAAAGCTCTTCATGATGGGCATCGTCGCGAACATCAACCAGGACATCGACTTCGAGACCTGCGAGCTCGTTGCGATGGAATACAATATCGAACTCGAACACCAGGTCGCCAAGACCTATGAAGAGGCCCTGCAGGAGGACGCGGAGATCGTCGATACCGAGGAGAGCCTCCGCCCCCGTCCGCCGGTCGTCACCATCATGGGCCACGTCGACCACGGCAAGACCTCCCTTCTGGACGCGATCCGCAACACCTCCGTTACCGCCGGCGAGGCGGGCGGCATCACGCAGCATATCGGCGCTTATACCGTAAGCTGCAAGGACCCGAACACCAAGGAGAACCGCACCATCACCTTCATCGACACTCCCGGCCACGAGGCGTTCACCTCGATGCGCGCAAGGGGTGCGCAGGTCACGGATATCGTTATCCTCGTCGTTGCGGCGGATGACGGCATCATGCCCCAGACCGTCGAGGCGATCAACCATTCCAAGGCGGCCGGCGTTCCGATCATCGTCGCGATCAACAAGATCGACAAGCCCGCGGCGAATCCGGACCGCGTCAAGCAGCAGCTGATGGAATATGAGCTCGTCGCGGAGGATTTCGGCGGCGACACGATCTGCGTCAACGTTTCCGCGAAGAAGCAGATCAACCTTGACGGCCTTCTCGAAATGGTCCTTCTGCAGGCGGATATCCTTGAGCTCAAGGCGAACCCGAACCGCCCCGCGAAGGGCACGATCATCGAGGCGCAGCTCGACAAGGGCCGCGGCCCCGTTGCGACCGTACTCGTTCAGAACGGCACCCTCAAGGTCGGCGACCCGATCGTTGCGGGCGTTGCGTACGGCAAGGTTCGCGCGATGATGGACGATAAGGGCAGGAGCGTCAAGCAGGCCGGTCCGAGCCAGCCCGTAGAGGTGCTCGGCTTCAACGAAGTTCCTTCCGCCGGCGACGTTATGAACGTTGCGGAAGTTTCCAAGAAGGTCGCGGAGGAACGCAGGAACAAGATCAAGGCGGAGCAGGCCAAGGCGCGCGAGAAAGTCAGCCTCGAGGATCTGTTCAGCCATATCGCCGAGGGCGAGATGAAGACCCTCAACATCGTTGTCAAGGCCGACGTTCACGGCTCCGTCGAAGCGGTCCGCTCCTCCCTCGAGAAGCTTTCGAACGACGAAGTCCGCGTGAAGTGCATCCACGGCGCGGTCGGCGCGATCAGCGAATCGGACGTTATGTTCGCTTCCGCTTCGAACGCGATCGTCATCGGCTTCAACGTCCGCCCCGACAGCGGCGCAAGGACCCTTGCGGAGCAGGAAAAGGTCGATATCCGCACCTATCGCATCATCTATCAGGCGATCGAGGATGTTGAAAACGCGATGAAGGGCATGTTCAAGCCCGTATTCAAGGAAGTCCATCTGGGCACCATAAGCGTCAGGAACACCTTCAAGGTCAGCTCCGTCGGCACCATCGCCGGCGCCTATGTCCAGGACGGCCGCGTAACAAGGAACGCGCTCGTGCGCGTCGTGCGCGACGGCGTCGTGATCCACGAAGGCAAGATCGGCTCGCTCCGCCGCTTCAAGGACGATGTTAAGGAAGTTGCCGCCGGTTATGAGTGCGGTATCAGCATCGAGGACTTCAACGATATCCATGAGGAGGACCAGATCGAGGCCTATATCATGGAAGAGGTCCAGCGATAAGGGCGGTTCGGCCCTTTAAGGAGGAAAAATGCCCTCTGTAAGATACGACAGAATCAACGAAGAGATCAAAAAAGCGCTTTCGGAGATCGTCCGCGATATGAAGGATCCGCGCATCTCGCCGATGACGACGATCCTGATGGTCGAAGCGACGAACGATCTGAAGCTTGCGAAGGTCAAGGTCAGCGTTTACGACAAGGATGATTCCGTGCGCAGGGAGACCGTTGCGCAGCTCAACCGCGCCGAGGGCTTCATCGCCCGCGAGCTCGGCAGGCGCATCGACATCCGCCGCATCCCGACGCTGAAGTTCACGCTCGACGATTCGATCGAATACGCGGTGCATATCGCGGAGATCATCGACAAGCTTCAGGCGGAGCGCGCGAAGAACGCGCCGGAAAACCGCGAGAACGCGGAAAACACGGAAGATGAACAGTAACGCGCAGGACTATGATTCCATATCGGCATTCATAAGGGAAGGCGAAAGCTTTACCCTTCTTTCCCATATTTCGCCGGACGGGGACACCCTCGGTTCCGCGCTCGCGCTGACGCATCTTCTCGATAAGCTCGGCAAGACAGTCGAGATCGTATGCTCGAACCCCGTGCCGAAGATCTACAGCTACATGCCCGGCAGCGACCGCGTGAAAATGCCCGAAGACGCCGTCGGGTACAGCTCCGTCATTTCCGTCGACTGCGCGGACGTCGCCCGCTTCGGAAGGGCGATCCGCCTTTTCGAGCAGGCGGAGAGGACCGCTTCGATCGACCACCATATCACCAATCCCGGCTTTGCGGGCATCAACCTCGTTGAGCCGGATGCTTCGGCGACAGCGGAGATCGTTTTCCGGCTTTACAAGCGAATGGACATGCCCATCGATGAGACGGCGGCCGTATGCATCTATACCGGCATCGTGACCGACACGGGCAACCTTTCCTACAGCAACACGAACCCGGGCTCGCTGCGGATCATCGCGGATTTCGTTGAAAAAAAGCTTGTGGACATCACGGAGATCAACAGAAAGATCTACCGCACCGTCCCCTATGAAAAGACCCGCGTGCAGGGCTTTGTGATGTCCAACATCCGTCTCGAGTGCGGCGGGGACGTCGGAATCGGCATTCTGACCCAGGGCCAGCTGCACAGCTACGGCGCATCGAATGAGGACTGCGAAGGCATCGTCGACTGCGTACGCGATATCGACTGCGTCAAGATCGGCGTCTTCATCCGCGAAGGCGCGGACGGCTCCTTCAAGGTCAGCCTGAGGAGCAAGGGCGTCGGCGACGTC
>JAEEYN010000138.1 GCA_016288175.1 Bacillota bacterium
GCTGAGGCGCAGAGAGCGCAGGATCTGCTTATGAGCGTCGCTCACGCGATAGCTTTCGATCGCTTTTTGAATCGTTTTGCCGTGCGTCCAAGGGTCGAGCCGCTTTTCCCGGAGATAGGGCAGCGTCTCCTCCCAGCGGAAGGCGAGGGCTGTCGCGAAATACCAGGCGCGCATCATATTGATATAGTATTCCCCGCTGCGGATCCCGGCGACGAGCTCGTTGAATTCCGGCCGGAAATGCTCGTGCAGGCCGTTCGTCATCAGCATCCCGACAGCGAAGCGGACGGCATAGACGTCCTCCGACGCGAGCCAGCGGCGGATATGCGGCAGCGCTTCCGGGAAACGCTTTTTGAAGAGCACGGGGTGCAGACTGTCGCAGGTCGCCCAGTTGCTGACGAACGGAAGAAACGCGTCGATCTTTTCGATGAGGTCCGGGAGATCCTTATCCCGCTCGACGATCAGCGCATGGAGCGTATTCTCTTCATGATAAAGGTGGGGGAGCGCTGAAAGGAAGTTTTCCGTCTCAGGCAGCGGCGCGAGCTCCTTCGCAAGCTTGCGCAGATCGGGCAGACGCACGCCGAGAACGCTTTCGGCGGGAATGTTCGGTATCAGCTTCGCGGTGAACGAAGCGTATTTTTCATCGCGCAGGGCAAAGAGCTTTTCGCGGATCGCGGCGGTGCTCGGGTCTTCCATAACGGCCTCCGTAATTATTCGGGATCATAAAAGGATTATAGCTCTCCTGCGGCGCGTGGTCAATAGCGCGGCATGCGGCAAGGGGAGGTTTATATTTTCGGCAAATGTTGAAAAGGGTAAAAGGAAATGTTATAATTTCTGTTTGTTAGCAAAGACAAACTCAAAGAGTCCGGCGGGCGTAAGGCGATGTATCCTTCGCCGCAAAGGACCGGGAAACGCGGGAGAGTACAGATGAAACTCAAGGATCTTAAAATCGGAAAAAGCGGAAAAGTCATCGCGGTCGGCGGGGAAGGCGCGCTTCGGCAGCATTTTCTCGATATGGGCGTCATCCCCGGCGCGGAGCTGACCGTTACGAAATTCGCGCCGATGGGGGACCCGATGGAGCTTCGCATCCACGGTTACGAGCTCACGCTTCGCATCGCGGACGCCGCGAAGATCGAGGTCGAGCCCGTTGTTCTTAAAGAAGAAGCGGCGCCGGCGCCTGCCTCGAAGAAACGCCCGAAGAAACCGAGCCACCCCGGCCTCGGCGAAACCGGCAAATTCCATCCGAAGGGAACGGGTACGCCCCTCCCGGAGGATCAGATGCTGACTTTTGCGCTCGTCGGGAACCAGAACAGCGGCAAAACGACCCTTTTCAATCAGCTCACCGGCTCGAAACAGCATGTCGGCAATTTCCCCGGCGTGACGGTCGACCGCAAGGACGGCGCGATCCGCGGCAATAAGCGCACGCTGATCACCGACCTTCCCGGCATCTATTCGATGTCGCCCTATTCCGGCGAGGAGCTCGTTTCCCGCAACCATGTTTTAAAGGAAAAACCGACGGCGATCATCAACATCGTCGACGTCACGAATATCGAACGGAACCTCTATCTGACGATGCAGCTGCTCGAGATGGACGTTCCGACAGTCATCGCGCTCAATATGATGGACGAGCTGATCGGCAACGGCGGTTCGGTTGACATCAACACTATGGAGGAGATGCTCGGCGTTCCCGTCGTTCCGATCTCCGCCACGAAAAACGAAGGCGTCGACGAGCTTGCCGCCCATGCCGTGCATATCGCGGAATACGGCGAAAAGCCGCTCAAGCAGGATTTCTGCTCGCGCGATGACAACGGCGGCGCCGTACACCAGTGCCTCCATGCCGTGATGCATCTTATCGAGGACCACGCCGTCCGCGCGGAGCTTCCGCTGCGCTTCGCGGCGAGCAAGGTCGTCGAAGGGGACAAGCTGATCATCGAACAGCTCGAACTCGATGCGAACGAGAAGGACGCGCTCGAGCATATCGTTTCCCAGATGGAGAAGGAACGCGGCCTCGACCGCAGTGCGGCGATGGCGGATATGCGCTTTTCCTATATTAAAAAGGTATGCGACCGCTGCGTCGTCAAACCGCGCGAGAGCAAGGAGCATATCAGGAGCCGACGGATCGACAGGGTTCTCACCGGCCGTTTCACCGCGCTGCCCGTGTTCATCCTCATCATGGGGCTCGTGTTCTTCCTCACCTTCAACGTTATCGGCGCGGCGCTGCAAAACCTTCTTGCGGAGGGTATCGACGCGCTCTCCGGCGTTGTCGACAGGGCGATGACGGCGGGGAACGTCAACCCGGTGCTTCATGGGCTCGTGATCGACGGGATCTTCCAAGGCGTCGGCAGCGTTCTGAGCTTTTTGCCGATCATCGTTACGCTTTTCTTCTTCCTTTCCCTGCTTGAGGACAGCGGCTATATCGCCCGCGTCGCGTTCTTCATGGATAAGCTCCTCCGAAAGCTCGGCCTTTCGGGGCGGAGCATCGTTCCGATGCTGATCGGCTTCGGATGCACCGTTCCCGCCGTGATGTCCACAAGGACGCTGCCGAGCGAGCGCGACAGGAAGATGACGATCCTTCTGACGCCGTTCATGAGCTGCAGCGCGAAGGTACCGATCTATTCCTTCTTCGTTGCGGCGTTCTTCCCCGGGAAGGGCGGTCTGATCATGACGGGGCTGTACCTTTTCAGCATCCTGCTCGGCATAGTTTTCGCGCTTTTCGCGAAGAAGACCGTTTTCAAAGGCGAAGCGGTGCCGTTTGTGATGGAGCTTCCGAATTACCGCCTGCCGAGCCCGCGGAACGTTCTTCAGCTCCTTTGGGAAAAGGCGAAGGATTTCCTCCAGCGCGCGTTCACCGTTATCCTGATCGCGACGATCGTCGTCTGGTTCCTTTCGAGCTTCGATCTGCATCTGAACCTCGTGGAGGATTCGCATTCGAGCATCCTCGCGGCGATCGCGGGCCTGATCGCGCCGCTCTTCAGCCCCCTCGGCCTCGGCGACTGGCGGATCTGCACCTCGCTGATCAGCGGTTTCGCCGCGAAGGAAAGCGTCGTTTCCGTAATGGAAGTGCTCTTCGCGGGGGAGGGCCTGAGGAGCGCGATGACGACGCTCGGCGCGGCGGCGATGCTCGTTTTCAGCCTGCTCTATACGCCATGCATCGCTTCGATCGCCGAGATCCGCCGCGAAATGAGCCGCAAATGGGCGCTTGGCGTCGTCGCCTGGCAGTGCGCGATCGCCTGGGTCGCGGCGCTGCTCGTTCGGACGGTGCTGATGCTTTTCGGCGTCCGATGAAGGCCGATGTTCCGCCGCGAACGGGAATTATTAAATCATATACTTGAAATTTCGAAATTTAGGTATTGACTTTTTTCCTCCTCTGATGTATAATGGCGTTCGCAATCAAAAATTGCGGTTGTGGCGGAACAGGCAGACGCGTACGTTTGAGGGGCGTATGGGAGACCGTATGGGTTCAAGTCCCATCAACCGCACCAAATAAAAGAGGGTGTCCAACGGACACCCTCTTTTATTTGGTTTGCTATTGAAGGGACTTGAAGGGCCGCAGGAAAAGGCTCCGGTGGAGCCTTTTCCCGGCCCC
>JAEEYN010000139.1 GCA_016288175.1 Bacillota bacterium
AGTCGTTTCCTGGGAAAGGTTGGTGTTGTTGACAACGGCGCTGATACCGACGCGCCCCGCTTCGGTGACCTTGCCGATCATGTCGATATTGAACTCGAGCTCGCACGAGAACGGGCGTCGGGAGTTGATGACATAAAGCGTTTCAACGTTTTCGATGTCCTTCAAAAAGCGCTTGTACTGCCCGAGGGCGATCGCGCCGGCTGCGTCGCCTCCGACATCGAAGATAACAACGTCGCTGTCGTTCGAGAAGACGGAATAGATCTCCGCGGGAAGGCTCGGGACCTCAACGCCCATGCTCACGAAGGAGGGGGAGAAGAGACGGATACCGGCGGCCTCGAGCTCCTTTTTCCTTTCGGAAGAGCGGAAATACGGATTGATGATGTCGAGATCGACGAGGGTGACCTTTTGCGTTTTTGCGGCATTGAAGGCGAGGTTGAGCGAAAGCTCGGTCTTGCCGGAACCGAAATTACCGATTACAATAATGTATTTTTTCATATCAAAACCTTTCGGGAATGAAGCTTATTCTGCGGGCTTATACTGCGCAATGATCCGCTCCGCCGCGTGCAGGCCGTCCACGGCCGCGCTGACGATTCCGCCGGCATAACCTGCGCCTTCGCCAACGGGATAGAGACCCTTCATGCGGGTCGCCTGCCCGGTCTCATCGCGCTGGATGCGAACGGGCGCGCTCGAGCGGCTCTCGACGGCGGTCAGGACCGCGTCATACATATCGAAGCCCTTGATCTGGCGTGCGAACGCGCGGATGCCTTCGCGGATGCCGTTCGCGATCACGGGCGGCATGCACTTCGTGATATCGCGCGCCACAACATTCGGTCGGTAGGTCGGAGTTACTCCGCCGAAGCCCGTCGGCTTTTTGCCGGAAAGAAAATCGCCGACCATCATCGCGGGTGCGGAATAGTCTCCGCCGCCGAGACGGAAGGCCGCGTTCTCGATCTTTTCCTGGAAAACGATGCCGGAAAGCGGATCGCTGCCGAAATCGGAGGGATTGACCTGAACGATGATCGCAGAGTTCGCGTTTTTGCCGTTCCTTGCGTGGTAACTCATGCCGTTTGTAACGACCTGACCTTTATCGGAAGAGGAGGCGACAACAACGCCGCCGGGGCACATGCAGAAAGTATAAACGCCCCTTGAGCCGCTCTTGGCAGTTAGGCGGTATTCCGCAGCGCCGAGGCGCGGATGCCCCGCGAATCTGCCGTACTGCGAGCGGTCGATGAAGCTCTGCGGATGTTCGATGCGAACACCGACGGCAAAGGGCTTCGGAACGACCTCAAGACCCTTTGAAACGAGCATGCGATAGGTGTCGCGCGCGGCCTGCCCGATCGCGAAGACCGCGGCGCAGCAGGGAACCTTTTCGCTGCCGTTGACGGTCACGGAATCGATCGCTCCGTCCTTCGAGCTGAAGTCGGTCACCGTCTGCCCGAAACGAATCTCAACACCGAGCTTTTCAAGCTCGCGGCGCATATTGAGAACGACCCCCGAAAGCACGTCGGTGCCGATATGCGGCTTCGCTTCAACGGCAATGCTTTCATCCGCACCGAAGCGGATCAGTGTATCGAGGATCGTCTTCGCACGGGGATCCTTGATCCTTGTTGTAAGTTTTCCGTCGGAAAAAGTGCCGGCGCCGCCTTCACCGAACATAATGTTGCTGTTCGGGTCGAGCACGGCATGGGTAAAGAAGGTATCGACATCCTTTTTCCGCTCCGGGAGCGCTTTGCCGCGCTCGAGAACGATAACTTTATAGCCGAACCTTGCAAGCTCATATGCGGCAAACAGACCCGCGGGACCGAGACCGACGACAACGACGGGGGCGGGCTGTTCGGTTTCTCCGAAGGCAGGCGCATCATCGGGCTGCTCGGGAGCTCTTCCGATATTTTTGAGCTCAAGCGCGGCGACGCGCTTCGCATTCGCATCGGAAAGTTCGAAGCTTACCGAATAAATGCTTCGGATATCGGCTTTGTCCCTTGCGTCGAGCGAATGCCGGACGATGCGCATCGACCCGATCTCGTCTGGCGCGATGCGGATAAACGAGGAAAGCAGAAGCTTCAGCGCGGATTCATCAGCGTTGAAGGGGAGGTTCAGATTGGTTGCTGTCAATTGCATGGTATCGATTCTTTATTGTTGCTGCTGTGTTTTTTATGTTAATCCAAAGGTTTCGGCGAAACGACAAGGGTAACGTTGTTGAAGGAAACCTCAACGGTGCCGTCGCTGAGCCAGCTCGGATTGCCGCTGACGGAAAGCTCCGGAGTGATCTCGGAGTAAATGCCCTCGGAAGTGTACGCCGAAGCGTCGACAATGAGCCGGATATCATCTTCTGCGATCGTGCTAAGCAGCCGTGCCGCGCCTTTCAGGACGATGTTGTAGACGTTGGAGACCGTCTTGATCTGGTAACTGTTGTCCGGCAGCTTGCCGATGATATCATCTTCGGAGAAACGGTATTCGAATTTCTTTTCGATGATCTTGTCCGTAATGTCGACGGTAACGGTCACCCTGTTCGAAGCCATGCTCAGATTGATCGCTTCGTCGGGGATCCCGGTGAGCGTAATGAACCTTCTGATGGGGATGCCGACGGTGAAATCATTGATAAGGAACGGTTCAACGATGATATCGTCGATGCTGTCGAGAACGTTCATCGGAGCGGCGAGCGCGATGGTTTCGGGAATCACGCTGACAGTGTAATCGTAAAGCTCTTCGTTCAGACCCTCAACGCTGATAAGGTCTTTAATGTTGAATTCCCTCATCGGAAGAACATCCATCGAAACGATGACGGAAGGAACGGCATCGATGGCGTTGGTCAATTCGATCTCCTCATTGTCTGCGTCGAGCAGGATAACGGGGAAGGAGAGATACAGCCTTTCGGTCAGTTCATTGAGGTCGATGACGCATTTGCCGGAACGGATCTCGCTGATGATGCTTTCGGGACCCGTAACGGTGATGCTCGTCTGGGAAAGCTGCGGTTCGCTGTGCCAATAACCCTCGGGCAGCTCGTTGATGAACTCGACCTTGATCGGGATATTGCTCGAGCGCAGGTTCTCAACGGTGATGGTGACGGTCCTCGGTTCAACGGATTCGACCGTTCCTATGCTCGTCGTTGCAACGATGTTGCGGACATAGGTTCCGGGTTCGCGGATATCGCTGAGGCTGATAGATGCCGTAACAACATCGGTCATGGAGGAGTTGAAACGGGGCAGGTCATTCAGCGTTGTGCGCACATTGACCGTCACGGTGCTGAGAAGCTCATTGAGATCGTCGTTGACGATCAGACCCCTTGACTTAAGGTCGGATTCGGCACCGACTTCGAAGTTCAGCTTAACGTTTTCAACGGCTTTCGTCCTTGCGGGATTCTGGCTCATGAGAACATATCCCCAGAGCGTCAGCGCGATTATAAGCGCGATGATCGCATAACGGATCTTGCTGAAGAAAGGCCTCTTGTACCAGGGCAGCCTCGCTTCGGCTTTCGCGGCTTCTTTTTCGGTATCGATGCGGTGGAATGTTCCGGTCATGCCGTCGATGACGCCCGAACTCTGCTCGTTTTCCGCGTCCAGCTTTTCCTGGATGGCGGCTGCGCGCTTATTGTGC
The DNA here is from genome assembly GCA_016288175.1 of Bacillota bacterium. GTDB lineage: Bacteria > Bacillota > Clostridia > Christensenellales > CAG-138 > PeH17. Next base: position 3,595 of record JAEEYN010000139.1, read on the forward strand.
TGGATCAGGTTCTCGGACTGGGCTTGAGGCCGATCGGAGGATCCGCCGTTCATGCGGTTTCTGTTGTCTGCTTCATTTCTTTTCATTGCTAAAGAACCTCTTCGGCAGGAATGAGAACTTTTTCTTTTCGGGTTTCTGCGGGTTGAATTCGCGGTCAAGAAGATCGGTCAGCGCAGATTTATCAAGGTATCTCGTGAGTTTGCTGTTCTCGGCGTAGGAGATCACGCCGGTCTCCTCGGAAACGACGAGAGCGAGGCAGTCCGAAACGGCCGAGATGCCGAGCGCAGCGCGGTGCCGCGTTCCGAGTTCCCTTGAAATATTCGGATCACTGAAAAGCGGAAGAACGCAGGAGGCGTAATGGATGCGGTGGTCGCGGATTATGACGGCGCCGTCGTGGAGAGGAGTATTCGGCTCGAAGATGTTCTCGATAAGCGCGCCGCTGATCTCCGCGTCGACACATGTGCCGGTCGGAAGGTATTCATCGAGCTTCGTATCGCGCTCGATAACGATCAGCGCGCCGACTTTGCGCTTTGAAAGGCGGATAAGAACATTCGAAAGCTCGCGGACGATGAGGCTGTTATCGGCTTCGGAACGGCCGGAGAGGTTGAATTTGAACCTTCCGCCGATATGCGCGAGCGCACGGCGCAGCTCGGGCTGGAACAGCACGAATACGATCACGATTCCCGAAACGAGGAGGGTATTCAAAAGGAAACTGACCGTGTAGAGGTTGAACAACGTACTGAACAGCATGATAATGAGAAGAAGCCCGAGGCCCTTCAAAAGCTGATACGCCCTCGTGTTGACAGAAACGTCTATGATTTTATAAACGATAAATGCTATGATCAGGATATCGAGCAGATCCTGAAAACGGAATTCCAGGAACCCGTTTCCGATAGCATTTATGATGTCGTTAAAATGCATCGCATCCTCCTTGCAGCCGGATTTCGGTAAGATAAGCACGGATCCCAAACAAAAATCCATACTAATCCATCATAATCCATTAACTCGACTATATCATAACACAAATCAAATGAAATTTGAACAGGTTTTGAAAAAAAGACACAAAATTCTCTTATTTAATATTGCAGTAATAAAGATTTGCCTCGCGCGGCAGGATCCAAGCTTGTTTTAAAGCGGCGGATTATGGTATAATTGCGGGCGAAAAGGTTCACGCAAAGTGAACAGTCCAAGGAGGTTAGTTATGGCAAAACAGAAACAGATCCCCAAGAGGAGCGAGGTAAAGAAGGAATACACCTGGGCGCTCGAAGATATCTTCGCGACCGATGAACTCTGGAACGAAGCGCTCGAAGAGCTGCGCTCCGCTCCTGAAAAGCTTGCCGCGTTTTCCGGGCATCTCGGCGACAACGCCGAAACGCTTTTCGGTTATCTCAGGTTTTCCGACGAACTCGATGTGAAGCTCGACCGCGTTGCGGAATACTGCATGCGCCGCGCGGATGAGGACACCGGCAACAGCTTTTATCAGGGCATGAAAGGCCGCTTCATGGGCGTTTATGTCGGCATCGCAAGCGCTGCGAGTTTCGAAACGCCGGAACTGCTTTCGATCCCCGATGAGACCCTTGAAGGCTTCTATAAGGCGAAGCCGGAGCTCGAGCTCTATCGCCGCAAGCTCGAAAAGGTCCGTGCTCAGCGCGAGCATGTGCTTTCGGACGCCGAAGAAAAGCTGCTTGCTTCCGTTTCGGAGGTCGCGAATTCCGCGCAGGAGATCGCTTCTTCCTTCCGCAATGCGGACCTCAGATTCCCCGCGATCTACGACAAAGACGGCAATGAATACAAGGTCACCCAGGGTTCCTATGTGCCGCTTCTCGAGAATCCGGAAAGGGATGTCCGCCGTCAGGCCTTTGAGAGCCTCCACGGAACATTCGAGGGCTTCAAGAACACTTCCGCCGCTTTCCTGAATTCGCAGATGAAGCAGCTGACTTTCTATTCCCGCGCAAGGAAATACGGCAGCAACCTCGAAGCGGCGCTTTCGCGAACCGAAGTTCCCGTTTCCGTCTATCATAACCTGATCGACACCGTAAACGCGAATCTCAAGTACCTGCACCGCTATGTCGGCCTTCGCAAAAGGCTGATGGGTCTCGACGAGATGCATATGTACGATCTCTATATGCCGATCATCGCGGACGCGGACAGTGAGATCCCCTATGAAAAGGCGAAGGAGATCATCATGGAGGCGCTGCAGCCCCTCGGCGAAGACTATCTTAAAGTGCTGAAATCCGGTTTCGACAACCGATGGATCGATGTTTACGAGAACGAGGGCAAACGCAGCGGCGCTTATTCCGCCGGCGGCGATCCGCATCCCTATGTTCTGCTGAACCAGAAGGATACGCTCGACAGCATGTTCACGATCGCGCACGAGATGGGCCATTCTATGCACACCTATTATTCGATCAAGAATCAGCCGATCGCGTACCGCAATTACGTGATCTTCGTTGCGGAAGTCGCTTCGACCTGCAACGAAGTCCTGCTCGTCCGCCATCTGCTCGGCAAGACGACCGATAAGAAGGAACGCGCGTATCTCATCAATCATTTCCTCGAGCAGTTCCGCGGAACCGTTTACCGCCAGACCATGTTCGCCGAGTTCGAACTTTGGATGAACGAAAAGGTCGAAGCGGGCGAGACCCTGACCGCCGATATGATGAACGAGGCCTACTATGCGCTCAACAAGAAGTATTTCGGTAATGAGATCACCGTCGATAAGCTGATCTCCGTCGAGTGGGCGCGCATCCCGCACTTCTTCTATAACTATTACGTCTTCCAGTATGCGACCGGCTTCTCCGCCGCTGTCGCGATCGCGAACCGCATCCTCAAGGAAGGCAAGCCCGCCGTCGAGGATTATCTCCGCTTCCTGAGCGGCGGTTCGAGCACCGACCCGATCTCGCTCCTCAAGATCGCCGGCGTGGATATGGCCTCGCCGAAACCGATCGAGGACGGTCTCAAGCTCTTCAACGAGCTGCTCGACGAAATGGAAGAACTTACGAAGTAACTCAAAGCATAGCCCGCACACGAAGGCTCCCATCAAAAGGGAGCCTTTTTCAAACGCAAAATATGCCGAATTGTCTGTGTTTTTGGCTCTGCCGAATAAAAGGTTGCAATCCAGCCTGTTTATGGTATAATGATTCTGGAATACTATACGGAGGTATGCAACTTGGTAAAAAACAGCATCGTAAACGCCGTTCTTGACGAAGCTTTGAGAACAGGCGGAGATTTTTCGGAACTGTATCTGCAGGATACGGAATCGAACACAATGACCATGATCGATGGGAAAGTCGAGAACGCCAACTACAAGCGCAATGTCGGCGCCGGCGTCCGCGTGCTGAAGGGTACGAGGAGCGCATACGCATATTCCGCCGATACGAGCGAAGCGGCGCTGATTGCCTGCGCGAAAGCGGCGGCATCGGCGCTCAAGGGCGAAAGGGAATTTGAAGCGAAGTCAATCTGCGTCGACAGAATCGGTGAATCGTTCGCGAAGATCCCGTTCAGCGAGATCAACAACGCGAAGAGGATCGAGCTGCTGCGCAAAGGAACCGCTGCCGCGAAAGCGCATTCCGAAGAGATCACTCAGGTCGTGGCGAACTATATGGATTTCGACCACCGCACCTGGGTCTACAACAGCGAAGGCGTCCATGCGGAGGATCGCCGTCCCCGCGTCCGCACCGCCGTACAAGCCGTAGCGATGGCGAACGGCGAAGCGCAGACCGGCACCTGCTCTCCCGGTTACGGCATGGGCTTTGAAGCCTATAATGAGAAGATCAATATCGAGGAAGTCGGCAGGGAAGCCGCGAAAACGGCAGTCACCATGCTGCATGCTCCCGAATGCCCCGCGGGCACCGTTCCCGTTGTGATCGACGGCGGTTTCGGCGGCGTTATTCTCCACGAAGCCTGCGTCCACGGCCTTGAAGCGACGAGCGTCGGCCGCGGCAATTCCGTTTTCTGCGGAAAACTCGGTCAGCAGATCGCGAGCCCGATCGTCAACGCAGTCGACGACGGTACTCTTCCCGGCGAGTGGGGCTCGATGCACTACGATGACGAGGGCAATCCCGCCCAGTGCAATCACCTCATCGAAAACGGCATACTCAAGACCTACCTTGTCGATATCCTCGGCTCCCGCCTGATGAACCATCCGGTCACGGGCAGCGGCAGGCGTCAGGATTACACCTACGCTCCGACGTCCCGCATGACCAATACCTTCTTCGCTCCCGGTCAGGACGATGAGGAAGAAATGCTTCGCACGATGGGCGAAGGCCTGTTCGCCGCGAAGATGGGCGGCGGTTCCGTCAACCCGCTGACAGGCGAATTCAATTTCGCGGTCAGCGAAGGCTATTGGGTCCGCGACGGCAAGATCCTCTGCCCGGTCCGCGGTGCGACCCTGATCGGCAAAGGCGCGGAAGTTCTGATGAAGATCGACCGCATCGGCAGGAAAATGTGGATGGCCCCCGGCATGTGCGGTTCGCTCTCCGGCAGCATCCCGACCAACGTCGGCCAGCCGAGGATCCGCGTAAGCGAGATCGTAGTCGGCGGCAAAGGAGGCGCATTATGATGACTTTTGAGCAGTTTAAGGATGAATGCTTCCGCATTGCGCTGGAAAAGGGCTGCGAAAGCGCGGAGGTCTATGCGATCTCCTCCGACGGCTTCTCCGTCAATATCCTGATGGGCGAGATAGCCAAATATTCGATCGAGCGCAATAACGGACTGAATCTTCGCGTGCTCTTTAACGGAAAAAGCGGCTATGCCTATACCGAAGTTTTCGAGGATGCGGAAAGCCTTGTCGATCACGCGATCGATAACGCGAAGGCGATCGAGAATACCGATGCGAACCCGATGCAGGGCGAATGCGAATATCCGGAAATCGAGGAAAAGCCGAATCCCGTCGTCGAAATGAGCGAGGATGAAAAGATCGCGCTTGCGATGAATCTTGAAAAGGACACGCTTGCTTTTGATGACCGCGTAAACAGAACGCGTTTCTGCTCCGTGGATACCGGCGTTTCAAGCACCCATATCCACAACACCCTCGGATTGCACGCGGACAGTGAAGATAAATATTCCTATGCCGTTATCATGCCGATCCTACGGCAGGGCGAGGAAGAGAATTCCAGCTTCGCGTTCAAATTCGGTCCTGATATCACGGAATACAACGATATTATCAAGGAAAGCGTGGATAACGCGCTGATGCAGTTCAACGCCAAGACCGTTGATTCCGGCGAATACCGTGTTCTGCTCCGCAATGACGCTGCCGGCAGTCTTCTTCAGGCATTTTCATCGATGTTCTTTGCGGGAAGCGTGCAAAAGGGCCTTTCGCTGCTTGCCGGAAAACTTGGCGAACAGGTCGCGAATCCCGCGATCACGATCATCGACGATCCCTTTGAAAAGGACAATCCGCGCAAGTTCGACGCGGAAGGCGTACCCTCCGTTGTGACGACAGTCGTTGAAAACGGTGTGTTGAAGAGTTATCTCTACAACCTCAAGACCGCCCTTAAGGACGGCGTCGTTTCGACTTCCAATGCGGGCCGTGCCGGCGTCGCGGCTCCCGTGGAGACCGCACCGAGCAATTTCTATATCATGAAGGGAGAAAAGAGCTATGACAAGCTCGTTTCGGAGCTCGATCACGGCCTTATCATCACGGAGCTCAGCGGCCTGCATGCCGGCCTTAATCCCGTCAGCGGCGATTTCTCGCTGATCGCAAAAGGTCTGCTCGTCGATAAAGGAACGATCCTCCGTTCCGTCGACCAGATCACCTGCGCCGGCAATTTCCTCACCATGATGAAGAACATCATCGACATCGGCAGCGATCTCCGCTTCGGCCCTCCTGGCTTCGGAAGAGTCGGTTCGCCGAGCCTGCTGATCGATAAACTCATTATCTCCGGCAAGTGATCGATTAACACAAATAAAAAAACCATACGGCCTCGGCCGTATGGTTTTTTCTTATCGCTTTTGGATCCTTACAGCTCAACGCCGTTCAGCGCGAGAAGCTCCCTTGCGCTTTCAACGGAGTCGATGCCGGTCGGGTTTTTGATCGGCGCGAATTCCTTTTGCCTTTCGACTTCGAAGACGAGGCAGGTATCGAGCAGGTGGATCATATCGAGGATCAGCGTTTCGTACTTGTAGCCGTTCGGCTTATCCGGCTTCACATAATTGCCGTCCGGATCAAGGCAGGGGATCTTCTTTTCAACCACGTGCAGCGGCATCTTTTTGTCGACGATTTCGGAAAGCTCGGGAACGTGGAACAGATAGTTGAGGATCACGCCGAAATTGTATGCGGGCTTGCCGTCATCGGTTTTTGCGTTCATCATTTCATCTGTCAGCTCGTAATATTCAACAACGGAGGGATGGCCGTCCTCAAGGCAGATAACGCCGACGCGCTCATCGGGGGCGGCTTTTTTGATGACCTTCGCGCCGACAACGCAGTTCGCAAGCTTCGTTGCGCCGACGAAAACGGGATCGGCGATCCTCTGAAGAACGTTATCGACCGCGAAAACATTCAGCCATTCGATGCCCTCGTTCTTCACGATTTCGAGCATCCCGCCTTTTGCCATCGAGGAATACCAGCCGCCGTTGCCGTTCGGAGATGTTGAAAGCTTCCATTTTTCCTCAAGATAGACCTTTCCGCTGTAATCGGCGGCAGGCGCCATCTCCTGGCGGAAAAAATGCACGAAATTGCCGTCATAGCCGAAGAAATTCTTTTCGTTCAGGAAGCTGACGGTCGCATCGTGGTTTTTGTCGCTGGTCATGATGAACAGGTGGACGAAGTTCCCGGCCTTATCGGTAACGTCCATAAGGTTGCGGATAAGACGCTCGAAGATATAGACTTCGTGCGTTACGCCGATGTTGTAAACGCCCTTCGGTCCGTCGGAACCGAGGCGGGTGCCCATGCCGCCGGCGAGAAGCACTGCCGCGACCTTGCCGGCGCGGATCTCTTCGAGACCGGCCTGCATGTACTCATCGCGGTGAGCGTTGATCTCATCGAGCTCGGTGCAGGGGATAGGGGTGATCTCGCCGCGGACTTCGTCGGATTTGCCGACGCGCACAACGGAAAAATCGGTCTCGGCGATCTGACCGAGGAGCGCAGTACGCTCTTCTTCATTCAGCTCGTCGTAGTATTTGAGAAGGTGAGTCTGGCCGAATTTCGCCAGCTTTTCATATGCTTCACTGTAAGTCATTGTATGCCCTCCGCGGAATTATTTCTTCTTCGGCAGCGCATGGCAGCAGAGACCTTCGAAATCGTGCGCTGCTTCCGCAACGGATTCGCTGACTGTCGGATGCGCGTGGATCGTTCCGGAAATATCCTCGACAGTGCCGCCCATCTTAAGAACAGCCGCAAGCTCCGCGATCATATCGGTCGCCCTGTGGCACATCAGCTGAGCGCCGAGGAGCTTTCCTTCTGGAGTCGCGATCAGCTTCGCGGTACCCATCGCATCGCCCATGATCATCGCGCGGCCGTTGCCGGCAACGTTGAACGAACCGATCCTGTAGTCGATGCCCTGAGCCTTCGCTTTATCCTCGCTGAGACCGACGAACGCGATCTCCGGGGAAGTGTAGATGCATGAAGGAACGATCGAATAATCCATGATTTCTTCCTTAACACCGCAGGCATTCGCCGCCGCAACAAAGCCCTGCGCGCTTGCGACGTGCGCAAGCTGGATCTTGCCGGTGATATCGCCTATCGCGTAGATGTTCTCGACGTTCGTGCGGCAATGCTCGTCGATAACGACGAATGCCCTGTTCATCTCGATGCCGACGTTCTCGAGGCCGATATTCGCGGTCATTGCGCGGCGGCCGACGGAAACGACGCAGCAGGCGCCTTCCGCCGTTTTTTCGGCGCCGTTCAGTTCATAGCTGACGGTGACTGTATCGCCGCCGGCAATGCCGGTAACTTTCGCGTTGTTGATAACGTTGACTTTCTTTTTCTTGAGAACGCGGGAGAGAAGGCGAACGAGGTCCGCGTCCATGCCGGGAAGAATGCTCGGCATCATTTCGATCACGGTAACGGGCTTTCCGAGGGTGGAGAAGAGCGTTGCGAACTCGATGCCGATAACGCCGCCGCCGATGATGACGAAGCTTTCCGGAAGCTCGGTCATCGAAAGGATCTC
>JAEEYN010000140.1 GCA_016288175.1 Bacillota bacterium
AAAGACGGGAAGTCCCCGCATCTTCGTTGAAGACAATATCGATCCGGAGCGGATGGCGGCGCTTCTCGATGTTATCGACATCGACAAGACTGTTTTCAACGTGATCACGAAATCAGGCAGCACAAGCGAAACTATGGCACAGTTGCTGATCATCACAAGGATCCTCATCGACCGTTTCGGCGAAAGGGGAGTGCGTGACCATCTGATCGCGACTACCGATAAGGAAAAAGGCAATCTTGTCGGCATTGCGAGGAAGTATAACCTCCGAACCTTCATCGTTCCCGACGGCGTCGGCGGACGCTTTTCCGAGCTTTGCCCGGTCGGCCTGCTGCCCGCTGCGGTTTCGGGAATTGACATCCGCGCGCTGCTTGCCGGAGCCGAATACATGGACGGTCTCTGCTCCGTTTCCGAACCTTCGGAAAACCCCGCGCTCATGCTTGCGGGGCTTGAAGTTCTCGCAATGGAGAACCACGGCGCAAATATCGGCGTTCTGATGCCCTATGCCGATTCTCTTAAATACATGGCCGACTGGTATGCGCAGCTGTGGGCGGAATCCCTCGGAAAGAAAAAGACAGAAGAAGTTGACGGATTCAATGTTACCCGACGCTTCGGGCAAACTCCAGTTAAATCCCTCGGCGTGACGGATCAGCATTCCCAGGTCCAGCTTTATACGGACGGACCGTATGACAAGACCGTAACGTTTATCGGCGTTGAGAAATTCCGCCGCGAAGTCATGATCCCGCATGCGTTCGACGATATTCCCGGCGTAGCGTTCCTCTCGGGTCACACACTTAATGAACTCATCAACGCCGAACGCGTTGCGACCGAGCATGCCGTTACCGCAAGCGGTCATATGAACAAAACGATCATCATGCCCGAGGTAAACGAGTTCACGATCGGTCAGCTTATCATGCTGTTTGAGCTTCAGACTGCGTTCGCAGGCGAACTGCTCGGCATTGACGCTTTCGATCAGCCCGGTGTCGAAGAGGGCAAAAACGCCACCTATGCTCTGCTCGGCAAACCCGGTTATGACGAAAAACTGAAGGAACTCAGAAATACCGCGGTCAAAGACAAGAAGTACATCATCTGATTTAAGTTTCCGGAACAGCGGAGCGCAGGAATGAGCCTTTTCAATAAAGAAAGCCTTAAAAGAATAGATTGGTTTACCCTTATCGTCGTGCTTGCGCTCGTCGCTTTCGGTACCTGCGCTCTTGCTTCCGTTATGTCCAAGCCTTTTGACGGCACCGAATCCGGTTTCAGAGATTATTGGAGCAAGTTCAACGTTGAATATCTGCAGAAGCATATTGTGAATTTCATGATCGGCGTTGCCGCGATGATAATCATCATGGTCTTCGATTACAGCGTTCTGAAGCCGTTTTCGATTTGGATCTACGGCGCGATCGTCGGTCTGCTTCTGCTTCTCTTCGTTTTCGGTAAGGTCCGCGGCGGTGCTCAGGGCTGGTTCATCTTCGATTCCCTCGAAAGAGCGATTCAGCCCGGCGAGCTCAGCAAGATAGCGTTAATCATAACTCTATCTAAAGTTGCGTCGAACGCTATGGATAATGTCGGAAGCCTAAAAAAGATCAAAGACGTCGGAACCGCTGCCGCATTCACTGCGCTGCCGTTCCTTCTGATCGTTCTTCAGCCGGACTACGGCACGGCAATCGTGCTGCTCGTTATCATGATCGCGATATTCTTCGTTGCGAGGATACATTGGTTATATGTTCTCATTGCAGGTGTAAGTGCGGGTATAGCCGTTCCGACGGTTTATTCTTTCATTCTGACTGAAGAACAGCGCCAGCGAATCGATGTTTTCATCAACCCGTCCGCTGCGAGCGACGATGCGAAATACCATGTTAATCAGTCTAAAATGGCTATCGGCTCCGGCAGATATTTCGGCAAAGGTCTGTTCGGTCAGCAAACGCTCGCTCAGCTCCGATATGTTCCCGCAAGACATACCGACTTCATTTTCAGCGGAATAACCGAAGCCGTCGGTTTCGTCGGAAGCACGATACTGATCGTCACTTTCTTTGCTCTGCTTATTCGCTGGCTCTATATCGCCATGCGTGCAAGAGATAATTTCGGAACTTGTCTCGTTGTCGGTGTCGTTGCGATGTTCGCCGCGCATATTTTCGAAAACATAGGCATGACGATGGGAATTATGCCCGTTACCGGAATCCCGCTTCCGTTCATCAGTTACGGAGGTTCCAACCTTTTGACCAATATGCTGGGCGTCGGCATAGTCCTGAACGTATACATGCATCGCCCTGCCAAGAAAAAGCACAAGCTCGAAAGTCCGCTCAGCGCTTAATCGCTCGCGAAACGGAGGCTCGGATGAAACCCGAACTCTATACCGAAAATGCCGAAAAGGCACTCACTGCCGCAAAACTCGCTGCCGAAAAGCTCGGCCGAAACTACATCGGTTCCGAGCATGTTCTTATCGGTCTTGCGGAGGCGGACGGCGCCGCAAAACGAGCGCTCGCTTCTCTCGGGATAACTGCGCAGGATATCTGCGATTACGCCGCTTCCTCTGCTCAGTCGATCGGACGGAAGCAATTTACCGACAGCAGCGGACTCACTCCGGATGCTTCGCATATCCTCGAATTCGCTTTATACGAATCCAAATCTGACGCAAAGCCTCTGATTGGCACAAATCATATTTTATTATCGATCCTCCGTGAAAGCTGTTTTGCGCTCGACATACTTGCAATGCTGAGAGCCGATATTCCTGCTCTTAAAAAGGCTGCAGCAGCTGTTTCCGATGATGATCCGGAAGGATCAACCATTGCCAAAGAACCGGCAGTAAATAATAATCTATCTGTATCGCCGGATGCCCCGGCCAACAGGATCCGTGTTTACAGTTCTGCCGGGTCTTCGGCTTCGCGCACGGACAGCGTTCGTTTAACGGATCTCGAAGGCTTCTGCACTGATCTTAACGACATCGCCGCAAAAAAAGGTTTCGATCCGCTGATCGGCTGCGAAAACGAATTGAACAGGCTCGTCCAAACTCTCCTTCGGCGCGGAAAGAACAATCCCGTTCTGATCGGCAAACCCGGCGTCGGCAAATCGGCGATCGTCGAGGGTCTTGCTTCCCTTATTGTTAATGGGAAGATAACTCCCGAACTTCAAAGTGCAAAGATACTTCGGCTCGATATTGCGAACCTCGTCGCCGGAACGAAATACAGAGGCGATTTCGAAGATCGGTTTAAGGAGCTTATTTCCGGTATCGATCAAAATACGATCCTGTTTATTGATGAGCTGCACATGATAGTCGGAGCCGGCGCTTCGGAAGGCGGCGTCGATGCCGCAAATATCCTGAAACCCGCTCTTGCAAGGGGAGATATTTGCGTTATCGGCGCAACGACCTTCGATGAATACCGAAGATATATCGAATCCGACGCAGCGCTTGAACGCAGATTTTCGCCGATCACTGTTGAAGAACCGGACAGGGATACGTCCGTCAGGATCCTTCATGGGATCAAGGAGCGCTATGAAAAGCACCACGGCGTCCGTTTTTCCGACGAGGCGCTTTCCGCCTGCGTGGATATGTCGATCCGTTTCCTGCCCGAAAGATGTCTTCCCGATAAGGCTATCGACCTGATGGATGAATCTGCAGCTCATGTCCGTCTTCACAAAGGCGAAGCCAATGTGAAAGTTACAAAAACCTGTTTCGACGAACTCCGAGTGAAAATCGAAGAAGCTCTCGAAAAGGGCGATTTCGAGACCGCAGCAAAACTTCGTCATGACGAAAAGAAGCTGCAGCCGTGTCAGACATCAGATATTCCCTTCGTATTTGCAGAAGACGTTGTCCGCACAGCGCATGAGCTTTCCGGCATTCCTTACGAAGTGCTTTCGCAGCCGTTTGAGCAAAGAGCGCTTGCGCTTGAATCTGTGCTTAAGAGTGTTCTCCCGTGGTGCAATAAAGCTGTTTCCGATGTCGCATTAGCCGTCAAAAGCGGCGCGGCCGGGCTTTCGGATTCTTCAAAACCGATAGCATCGCTCATAATCGGAGGAGCCAGGGGGACGGGGAAATCTTTCCTTGCCGAAGCGCTCTCCAAAGCGCTTTACGGCGACACTTCCGCACTCACCCGGTTCGATATGAACGATTATTCCGAAGATTCGTCTGTCACCACTCTGCTCGGTGCTCCTCCGGGTTATCGCGATTCTGAAGAGGGCGGCCGGCTTTCCGAATCAATTCGAAGGAAGCCGTACGGCGTTGTGCTTTTCGATAACATGGAGCATGCCTGCCCGGAAGTCTGTGCCGAGATAACAAAGATCCTTAAAGACGGCGTTGTTCGCGACGCAAAAGGAAGGACCGCAAGTTTCCGCAATACAGTGATTCTTATTACTGTCGGTTATGAAAGAGCCAATTCCCGGTCCGCCGGATTCTCTTCCGTTTCCGAAGGATCCGAAGAAATGAAGTCGGTATTCAAGCAGCTTCCTTCGGAATTGACTGCGCTTGCCGACTGCGTCACTGTACTCCCGTCGTTAACTTTTGAGGCAGGCGAACTTATTGCCGAAAAGGAACTTTCGGAACTTCGAAACCGGGCATCGCGCAAGGGGATTTCGATCGAATTCACAAAGAGTTTACCCAAAGAACTCATAAAACAGATTACCGAACGTGACCTTGAATCAAACGGTGCATGGGCAGTTAAAAAGGCTGTTTCCGAACTCGTCGAAAATGCCGTAAGTGAAATGATACTGAACGGCAGACTGCGATCCGGCGGGAATTATTCATTGGATTACCGTAATTCGAAACTCGTTGTTTTATAAAGCCGAATCAGCGGCAAAAGGAGCAAACATGGATATTATCAGATTTGCATTGGGCTTTCGCTTTGATCCATCGGACAGCGCAGACGGTGAAGTCGATCGCGCCGTTTCAGCTTTTCTGTCCTGCGTCGATAAAAGCTTGCTGCAGGGCTTGAAACTTTATGCCGGGCATTTTCAATTGAACGAAAATGACAATCCGGATATTCTCACATTGATCATAATGGGAGGAGGATTAAAGCAGAGCCGAAAGGTTTACAATGCCGTAAAATCGAGCCGCTATCTTATGAGTCTGCTTGCCGACCGCCGCCCGATCATCCAAAGCAACGTGATGTTCAAGTTCGACGGTTTCGAACACTTAGGAGACTTCGATGAAAACGGAAACCTTTCCGGAGGCGAAAGGGCCGCCAAATTTACACCTCTGCAAAGAGATTTCGTTGAAAAAGCAAATACGAGCAAAACAACTATCGTTCTTGCGCCGGATAAATATAAAGGAACTTTCGATCAATTCACAGCAGTCCGCATGCTTAAGCAGACTGCGCGAAGGATACTCCCCGGTGCAATGCTTGTTTCCGCGGCTTGCGCCGACGGCGGTGACGGTACTTCCAGAGTGCTTTCGGAAGCGCTGAACGGAAAGTCAAAGAAAGCAACCGTTACCGGTCCTGAAGGGGCGCCTGTCGAAGCCGAATACTGCATTATCAACAGAGATACGGCTGTTGTCGAAATGGCCGCTGCGTCCGGACTTGCCCTGCTGAAAAACAGTCCTGATCCGATGCAGGCAACAAGTTTCGGAACTGGTGAGCTTATTGCCGATGCACTTAAGCACCGCATCAAAAAGCTTTGGATCTGCGTCGGCGGTTCCGCAACGAATGACGGGGGAATGGGTGCCGCTATCGCTCTCGGCGCTAAGTTCTTGGACGAAAAGGGAATTGAGTTGAGCGGCTGCGGTGCGAATACCGCTCTTGTGCATTCAATCGATTTGACCGGCATCGACCCCCGGATCACAGATGTCGAGATCGGTGTCCTTTGCGATGTCAACAATCCTCTTACGGGTGACAGGGGAGCGACATATACTTTCGGCCCGCAGAAAGGCGCAGACGGCGAAAACCTTGAAAAACTTGAAGAAGGAATAAAGAACCTCGAGAAGCTGTATAATGAAGCAGCGGGCAGGCCGGTTTGCAGCGAACCCGGCGCGGGTGCCGCCGGCGGGATCGGCGCAATGCTTGCCGCACTCTTCGGCGCAAAGCTCTTTAACGGCGCCGAAGCCGTTCTCTCTGCCATCGACTTCAACGAGAAAATTCGCAATGCTCAGTTTGTGATCACGGGTGAGGGTTGTTTTGACCGCACAAGCACTGAGTCCGGCAAGGCTGTCAGTGCTGTTATAAATGCCTGCAGAAAAACCGGAATAAAGTGCTGTGTGTTAGCAGGCTGTCGAAGTCCGGAAATGGATATTGATGAGAAAAGCGTTATAAAAGTGATCACAGCTTATGACAAAACTGTTGCCGAAAACGAACTCAAGGCAACGGCGCAGAGCAGGTTTATTGCAGCTGCCGAGGAGCTGTTTAAATCGATAGCAAAGGGCGTTTGATTATATATAACATTCTATCCTAAGAAATGCTTGACAATCGACGCTATAGGTATTATAATAGTTAAGTCGCTTGAGACGTGGGAATGTGCTTCCCGGTCGAAAGACAGTTGGGAGCATAGCTCAGCTGGGAGAGCATCTGCCTTACAAGCAGAGGGTCACAGGTTCGAGCCCTGTTGTTCCCACCATGTGGTCCGGTAGTTCAGTTGGTTAGAATGCCAGCCTGTCACGCTGGAGGTCAGGGGTTCGAGCCCCCTTCGGATCGCCATTTGCCTCGGTAGCTCAGTTGGTAGAGCAAGGGACTGAAAATCCCTGTGTCGGTGGTTCGACTCCACT
>JAEEYN010000141.1 GCA_016288175.1 Bacillota bacterium
AAAGCCGGAAGTGTCGTTGTTATGGTCTGTATCCTGATCATACTTATCACCGGAAGGATCGCCCGTTGCTTCCAGCAGATGCCCGGGCATGTCGGTTCCGTTTGATGACGCCTCATGAGTCTTTCCGCAGCAGATTAGCGGAAAGCAGAAGATGGCGGCAATAATAAATACCAATAAACGCTTCATAATTTTTCCTTTCTCCGTTGTGCCGCAAGCGGCATCAGATCCGATGCCGCTGCAATGCTTAAGTTCAGCTCACCATGTTACGGCAGCACAATCGTATGACGAGCATCGCCGTTTACATAGTATTCACACTCGGCATATACAATATGATATCCGGTATGCGCATATTGCTCTACATTTGTGATTGTAAATTGGCCGGTCATTCCGATTTGAAATGAAGGATAAAAATAGGAAATGTAATTTCCACCATCCTTCACCATGAAAGAAACTCTTGTAGTGTAGTCATTGGGAGCAAGATAATGAATCGTACCGGGAATATATGTAAGTGTTATTTTGCCGGTAAGATCATCTTTTCCGTCAAGTATTGCTTCATAATAGGCGTTTACACCAATACCCTGCAGAGTGTCATTGTAGTCGTCATACCAATAGCGTCTGCCCGCCGCAAGTGCGGGCATTGCCGCGCCGATAATAATAACGGCGCAAAGAAGAAGTGCGGTGATTCGTTTGGTTTTCATAGGAAAAACCTACTGTCTTAATATTTGACAGCAGGATTCAGAGAAAGCTGCAGCGCAATAGCCGCCGACAGTAATCCGTCATCCTGTCGTCAATTGAATAATAAACTTATTCGATTTATTTGTCAAGGCAATCAATTGTCGAAGACACACGAGTTTTATGAAAAAATGTCAATGATTTTAAATTTCGGCTTCGCTTATGCTTTTATAAAACTAATAGTCTCAGAGGACTTTAATAAATTGCGACATTATTCAGCGTGTGTTCGTATTTACGCATCGACGTTTCTTCAATGAGCTTTTTACCGCGCCGGTTTTGCCCGGCGCGGATTATGATTTCACGGAGAACAAAGGAGCGCTCCGCTTTCAAACGGCAGATCCTTCTGCCGTACCTCCGTTTGTTCACCGTGCGCTCTTAATTTGTCCTGATTTGTCGAATGTATGAAAGGTATTTTTTTGAAAACAAAAATAGGGCAAAATGCCCGGTCAGATGCTGGTTGGAACGGCTTATTCCCCGCTTCTACAGTTTCAGGATCTTTGTCGGCGCCCCGAGATTCGCAAGGCCGCGGCAGATCACGCTCGCCTCGTCGCTGAATAAAAGGTCTCCCGGCAGACGCTTCAGTGCGCGGATCAGTTCGGCCTCGTCCGGCAAAATGCCTATGTCGTAGAATGCACCGTAATCCCGGTTGCCCGGCAGCCCGTCGATGAAGGCCGCGGTCTCCGCAATATTCAAAGATTGCAGATCGCCGAGAAGAAGCGTTTCAACGCCGGTGTTGCCGACGTACAGGCGGCGGTCCTGATGAACGCAGAGGTAAAGCTCTTCCTGAGGCGCGGCAAACAGTTCTTTCAGCTTCAGGCCGTTTTCCAGCCGGTCAATGACGGCGCGGACGGTGCCGCTTTCGGCTCGTTCAAAGAGTTCGTCCGTATCCTGCTGCCATCCTTCGAGCCTCGGACGAAGCGCAAGCAGCGTTCCCATTGTAGCGCGGCAGGATTCGAACTCGGGCATATTCGCGTGCGGGGTATAGTTCGGGATCGCAAAAAAGATATAGTCCGGCTGCAGTCCGTTCAGGATGCCGTCGATTTCCTCGGCATCCTCATCGAAAAAGCGGTTCAGCATCAAGGAGACGTTGATTCTGGCGCCGCAGGAGCGCATGAAGCGGGCTGCCTGCAGCGACGCCGAGCGCGCGCCTTCCCTGCGAACGATAAAATCGTGGTGTTCCGCGCTTCCGTGGAGCGTTATTCCGAATTCATCGCAGCCGCAGTCGAGATAAGCCTTCATCACTTCCGTTCTGTCCTTCCGGTTCATCAGAGCGATGCCCGAAGTCATGCCGTGATGAAAATTTACGATATGCTTCGTTTCGGAAGCGGCGCGGATTATTTCCGCGATTTGAGGATGGTTCATCGGCTCGTTGTCGAGCGTCATGCTTGCGTTATACGGCAGCGCTGCGGTGAGCTCATCCAGCTTTTCGATGCATAAAATTGCGTCGCGAAGGGGCATATTCCTCCCCGGACCGCCGTTGACATAACAATGTCTGCAGCGGGTATTGCATCCGGATATAAGCAGATCGAAATTTAATTCCATACCGTTTATGCCTTAAAGATCAGTTGATCACTACATTATTAAGAGCATGCTCGTATTTGCGCATCGCTTTTTCGATCAGCATGCGGCAGTCTTCGCTGTCGCCGTGCATCAGCTCCACTGCAAAGTCCCTTGCCCTCTCGAGCGTTTTGAGATCCGTCGCGAGCGCCGCCGCAGCGAATTCGCTTACGCCGTGCTGCCGCATCCCGATAAGCTCGCCCGGACCGCGGGTCTCAAGATCCTTTTTCGCGATCTCGAAGCCGTCGTTCGTTTCCGTCATGAAGCGGAGCCTTTCAAGGGCGGTCTTCGAGGATGAACCGGTCAGAAGGAAGCACCAACTCGCCTTTTGGCCGCGGCCGACGCGCCCGCGGAGCTGATGCAGCTGCGCAAGGCCGAAGCGTTCCGCCGATTCGATGACCATGATACAGGCGTTCGGAACGTCCACGCCGACCTCGATGACCGTTGTCGAAACGAGCAGGTCGAGCTCTCCCTTTCGGAAACTCTCCATCAGCGCGTCCTTCTCCGCCGCCTTCAGCTTCCCGTGGAGCAGGCCGATGCGCAGGCCGAGATTTTCCTTCAGTTCCGCGAAAAGCGTTTCCGCGGACTGCACTCCGGCAAGGTCCTCGTTTTCGTCGATCATCGGGCAGACGACATACGCCTGAACTTTCTCCGATGCGATCAGCTTTTCGATATAGCGGTACATATCGATGCGCTTGTTTTCCGGCACGAGCTTCGTTACAGGCGGCTTCCTTCCGGGCGGCATTCCGCGCACGACGGAGATATCGAGGTCGCCGTAAAGGATCAGTGAAAGGGTCCGTGGGATCGGCGTCGCGCTCATGATCATCGTATCCGGCGCTTCGCCTTTTTTGCCGATCGCCGCACGCTGGCGAACGCCGAAGCGATGCTGCTCGTCGGTGATCACAACGCCGAGCTTTGAAAACTCAACGCCGTTCTCGATCAGCGCGTGGGTGCCCGTGACGGCGATGAAATGCCCGTCCGCGATCCCCGCAAGGGTCTCGCGGCGCTCCTTCGCGCTCATATGGCCGGTCAGTATCGCCGCTCGGTCGCCGAAGAAACGCCTGAGCTGAGTGAAATGCTGCTCGGCAAGGATCTCCGTCGGCGCCATCAGGACGGACTGATAACCGTTCTTTGCCGCGACGCACATCGCATAGAGCGCAAGGATCGTTTTTCCGGAGCCGACGTCGCCCTGAATAAGGCGGCTCATTGGCTGCGGCGACGCCATATCGAGCGCGATCTCGCTCATCACGCTGTATTGCGCTTCGGTCGGCTCGAACGGGAGTTTTTCGAGGAATTCCGCCAGAACGCCCGAGGTATTGAACGCGATGCCCGTTTCGCCTTTTTTGTTCCCGCGGATCGTTTCGAGAACGATCGTCAGCACCGCGGCGTCCTCGAAAGCGAGGCGTTCCCTTGCCGCCGAGAGCAGCTGCATGTTTTCCGGGAAATGCACCGTTTCCGTCGCTTCGCGCAGACCGATCAGACCGTATTTTTCGAGATACCGCTGCGGGATCGTTTCGGCGATCCCCTCCCCGCATGCGGAAAGCGCGGCTTTCACCGCTTTTCGGATCACGCTTTGCGAAATGCCCCGAACGAGGGGATAAACGGGCACGACGCCCGGAAGTTCCTTAACGAACGAAGCGCGAAGCAGCCTCGCGCCGCTGCGCCTGTCCATCGTTCCGACGATGTATCCGCCGGGCTCCTTCGGGATGCCGCGAAGCATATAAGGCTGGTTGAACCAGGTCGCGACTGCGTTCCCGCTCTCGTCGCCGATCGAAACGGAGATCACGGTCATGCCCGTTTTCGCCCGGAAAACGCTCGGTTTGCCGATGAAACCGATCCGGACCGCCGCCGCTTCGCCGTCGCCTATATCGGCGATCTTCTTCGGCGCGGAATAATCGAGGTAGCCCCGGGGCATGAATCCGAGGATATCCTCCAATGAAAAAAGGCCCAGTCGGGCGAGCTGTTCAGCTCTCCCCGGGCCGATTCCTTTGATTGAAGTCAATCCCTGCGCCGGATCCAATTTATTCCACCGCGACGTAGTAATAGTAGAGCGGCTGACCGCCGTACTGCGCGGCGAACTCCGCTTCCGGATATTTCTCCGCAAGCTTTTCGCAAAGCGCTTCGGCGTCCTCCTTCGGAGTGTCGCTGCCGTAATAGAGTGTCACGATGCCGTCATTACCGCGGTCGGCGAAGATCCCGTCGATCAGGTTTTCGGTGGTTTCGGCAATATCATGCCCGACGACGGCAATCTTGCTTTCGACGATGCCGATGATGTCGTTGACGGCAATGGTCTTGCCCTCGAAGGAAGTGTCGCGAACGGCGAATGTCACGGAGCCGGAAACAACGTTTTCGAGCGATTCGGTCATCGATTCCTTGTTGGAATCGATGTCGCCTTCCGGATTGAAGCCGATCATCGCGCTGATGCCCTGGACGATCGTCCTGCTCGGGATCACGATCACGTTGCGGTCGCTGATCTCCGCTGCCTGCTGCGCTGCCATGATGATATTCGGGTTATTGGGAAGCACGAAAACGTTCCTCGCGTTGGCTTTTTTGATCGCCTGGGAGATAACATCGATGCTGGGATTCATAGTCTGGCCGCCGGTGATGATCGAATCAACGCCGAGGCTCTTGAGAATCTCGTCGATGCCATCGCCCGCGCTCACGGCCACAACAGCCATTTCCTTTTCGCTGGCCTTGAGCTGCTCCGCGATGGCGCGGTTCTGCTCGCGCATGTTCTCGATCTTGACCTTATCAATCTCTCCGAGAGCGAGCGCGTACTGCAGCACCTTGCCGGGCGCGTTGGAATGGACATGGACCTTGATCATTCCGCCATCGTGAACAACAACGACGGAATCGCCGATCTTCATCAGCTTATCGCGGAATTTTTCAACATCCGCCGCAGCTACCGATTCGGGGATCCTCGTTACGAAGAACTCCGTGCAGTAGCCGAATTTGATCTCGTTGACGTCTTCAAGGCTGATATCCTGCGCCGCATCGGTCTCCGACTCCTTCTTGATGAAGCCGAGAAGATCCTCGCCTGGCTCTTCGCCGTCGAGAGCGAGTTTGAAGCCGCGGTAGATGGTCAGAAGGCCCATGCCGCCGGAATCGAGAACGCCCGCTTCCTTCAGAACGGGAAGCAGTTCCGGCGTTTTCTTCAGCGCCGCCTCGCCGCTTTCGATCATCACGTCGATCACGTTATAGGCGTCCGCGCCCCTTGAAACGGAGCGGGCAACGCTTTCGCTCATCATGCGGGCAACGGTCAGCATCGTGCCTTCCTTGGGCTTCATGACCGCCTTATACGCCGCCTCCGTACCGCCGGAAAGCGCCGCAGCGAGCAGCTCGCCCGTGATATTGTCCTTCGTTCCCTTCAGTGCGCGGGAAAAACCGCGGAAGATCTGGGAAAGGATGACGCCGGAGTTGCCCCTCGCGCCTTTCAGAGCGCCGGTGGCAAGCGCCGCGGCCAGTTCATCGATCGCATCGGTCTTCACCGAATTGATCTCCATAACGGCGCGCTGCATGGTCATGGACATATTGGTTCCGGTATCGCCGTCGGGAACCGGGAAAACATTCATAGAGTCAATGGTCGCTTTGTTCTTTTCAAGGCAAGCTGCACCCATAAGGAGCATGCTGCGGAACAGCGGCCCGTCAATCGTACGCTTGAGCAAAGTTAGATCCTCCAAACAGTTCAGGCTCAGACCTGGATACCTTCAACATAGAAATTGACCTTACGGACCTTTATCCCCGTCATTTCCTCCACGCGGTAGCGGACGTTGCTGACGGCGTTCTCCGCAACAGCGGGGAACGAGATTCCGTAAAGAAGAGTTACGAAAAGATCAATATCCACACGGTTGTCGTCAAGAGTTTCTACCTTCACTCCGCGGCGGATGTTGTCCCCGCCGATAAGCTGCCGCAGGGAATCCCCGGCGGTCTTGCTGTTCATTCCAACGATACCGTAGTTTTCGCAGGCTGCATACCCGGCAATGCTCGCAATTACGTCCTCATCGAGAGTGATTGCGCCAAGCTCTGTTTTGATCGTTGCGGTCATAATGGCACCTCCGATTGAAATTCAATCATTTCTGATTTTTCACGCTTATTTTATAGCATCCGATTGAATTTAGCAAGTATTCTTGCGAATCATTCACCGAAATGCCATATTTTTAATGATTATATTGAATATTTCGGGTTTTTCGCCCGTTTTTCGCCCGTTTTTCGCCCGCTTCGCTGCTTTTCCGGCTCCGGTGCGCCGTTCAGACGACGTCGATCGTTCCGCCCTCTTCCTCCTCCGGCTCCGAGGCGGGCATCGGCGGCAGCTCCCCGAGGGAATGCAGGCCGAATTTTCTGAGGAAGGAATCCGTCGTTCCGAAAAGCATCGGACGGCCGACGCAGTCCTTCCTGCCGAGCTCGCGGATGAGGCCCTGCCTGAGGAGCTGTGTCACGGAATATTCGCAGCGGACGCCGCGCACGGCCTCGATATCCGCCCTTGTGACGGGCTGGCGGTACGCAATCACGGAAAGGGTCTCCATCACCGAATCGCTGAGGCTTTTTTCCTCCGGCGGGGAGAGCAGGCTCACGACTTTTTCATAATAGGCGGGGTTCGTAACGAGCTGGACCGTCGTTTCGGTCACATAGGGCAGCACGCCCCTTCCGGCGGCGCGCATCTCCTGCTCCATTTCGGCAATGAGTTCGCGCACGCGCTGCTCCGGAAGATCGAAAACGCGCACAAGCTCCGCGAAGCCGATGGGCTCGCCCGAAACGAAAAGCAGACTTTCGACGGCACCGAAAAAGGCGGGCTTATCGAAAGCTTCGGCCGCTTCGGGTTCGGTATTGATGATCTCGTTCGTTTCTTCCATCCGCTCAGTCCTGTTCGTCCATGTAGTTCCTGTTTTCGTCGTTCTTGATCAGCTTCAGCTGAACGATGTCGATCTCTCCGCAATAGCGCTTCTGGCGGGCAGTAATCTCCCCCGCCGCGATCATTTCGAGAAGGGACATGAAGGTCACGATTATCTCCATCCGCGTCGCGCCTTCCGTCAGAGCGGAGAAGGCGACCCTGCCGCCACGTGAAATAAGCGTTTCGCGGATCTTCCGCGTCTGTATGCGGACTGTGAATTCATCCTTTTTGACGGAATGGACCTTCTCGCGCCTATCCGGCTCCGAAGCTCGATTCAGCGCTTTCAGCATCGCCTCGAAAAGGCGGTCGACGGTCGTATCGCGCAGGATGATCTCCTTCGGCGGCAGCGGGAATTCCTCAGGCTGTTTCGTGCGCATTTCGCTTGCCCTTCCGGCAAGATCGCGCATCGCAGCGGAGGCTTCCTTGAAGGCCTTGTATTCCCGCAGCTGACGGATCAGCTGCTCCGCGGGATCCTCCTCTTCCTCTTCCTCTGCCTTAGGTTCCGGCGGGAAAAGGGAGCGCGATTTCGCGTAGACGAGCGTTGCCGCAACGGTCAGAAACTCGCTCGCGCGGTCGAGGTCCAGCTCATCAAGCTGCTTCATGTATTCGAGGAACTCCGAAGTGATCTCCGAAACGAAAATATCCCGGATATCGAGTTCCGCCTTTTCAACAAGGTGCAGCAGCAGATCGAGAGGCCCGTCGAATTGTTTTATGTGTACGCGGTAGTCCATCAAGCCAAACCGAAGAGACTGAACGCAAGATTGAGCAGCCCTTTTGCGATCCAGCCCGCCGCTGTGCCGATCGGCGAAAATCCCGAACGCCCGAGCAGCATGATCCCGATCAGGATATACATTCCGTATTTTCGGATGAACAAAAACGGCTTCGGCCCGAGCGGCTTTGCGAGCAGCGTTTCCGCAACGTGGAAGCCGTCGAGAGGATAGATCGGGATCAGGTTGAAAACAAGCAGGCAGAGATTGATCAGAACGAAATACTCCAGCACCGTCAGGACTTTTTCACCGGCGCCGCTGGAAAGAAACTCAACACCGGAGTATTTTAAAACGGCGGCGAAGGCCAGCGAGAAAACCACGGCGATGATGAAATTCATCGTAACGCCCGCAAGCGAAACGACGATCTCGCCGAGACGGTATTTTTTGAATCGGTTCGGGTTCACGGGAACGGGCTTTGCCCAACCGAAACCGACGATCAGCATCATGATGAAACCGATCGGATCGATATGGGCGAGGGGATTGATCGTCAGCCTTCCGAGGTTTTTCGCGGTCGGATCGCCCATTTTATACGCGGAGAAGGCATGCGCCCACTCGTGAAAGCTCAGTCCGACGATTATTGCGGGCAGCATCAAGAGCCTCGTCATTAAATAGTCACCGATGTTTCCCAAACCGAATCTCCTTCGTTGATTTGTCCGCAATGCCTGCGGCGCGAAGTGAAAGCATTGCTTCCACACAAATTTCCAGTATTATTATACCACAAAGACGGCGCTTTGGCAACGCCGGCGGCGGTATATCCTTGCATCGCCCTTATCGGCGCAGAAACAGGCGCAGGATATAGGAAAAGCAGTCGCCGAAACCGGCGGCCGGCGCGTCCTCGGCGGCGGCAAGGGGCACCTCTGCGATGACCTCGCCCGAGGATGACAGCACCTTCAGCCTTCCGAGGATATCGCCCGCGAGGATCGGCGCTTCGGCGTATTCCGGAAGCTCGGCCTCGGTCTTGCAGCGCTCCCCCGCTCCGCTCAAAAGCAGTTCGAGCTCCTCCGCCGCTTCCGCCGAGACCTCCGTCTTCATTGAACCTTTCACCGGGACCGTACCGAAGCGCTCCCCCGCCGAACAGATGCGGATGTTTTTATGCGCGGAAAAACCGTTGTCGAGAAGCGCCGAAGCGAGTGAGAACCTTTCGCCGCTGTTCGCCGCGCCGAGCACGACGGCGAGCATGACAGTTTCGCCACGCTGCGCCGCAAAAACGCCGCAGTAGCCCGCGTCGCCCGAGGAACCCGTCCCGACGCCTATGCAGCCCGAATACTGCTTCACGAGCTTGTTCGGGTTCACGAGCTCCGTGTCCCCTGCCCCGTTGTGGCGGATCGTTTCATAATATTTTGTGCCGAGCCCGCGATAAGTATCGCTCTTTATCAGCGCCGCGCCGATCGCCGCAAGCTCATTTGCGGAGAAGAGCTGCCCCGCACCGCAGATATCCGCGTATGTGCACTCAACACCGAGCTCAGCCAAGCGGCTGTTGATGCGTTCGACCGCCGCCGCTTCGGAGCCGCAGGCGGCGCAGGCAAGCGCGTGGGTAGCATCCCCGGCGTTGATCATCACCGCTGCGAGCAGCAGGCTTGCGGCGTCGATTTGCTCCCCGGCGCGCAAAAAAGCCGTCGTTCCGCCGATCTTCGCGGCCTTGTCATCCACGGTCACGAGCGCGTCACGCCCGATCTCGCTCGCATCGAAGGCTTCGCAGATCACAAGAAGCGCAGGGAGCCGTGAAAGCCCCGCGGCCGGGAGCTTCTGCCCGGCGCTTTTCTCGAAAAGCACCGATCCGGAATTGATCTCCGTCAGAAACGCTGCCGAAACATTCCCCGCGGTGGGCTCCCCTGCGGCAGGCGGCGCACCGGCGGCTCCTGTCAGAACAAAGACGAAGATCAGCAGTGTCGCGGCCGTTTTTTTCAAAAATTTCAACAAATACAATCACCCCTTCCGGAATACAGCATATTCCGCGAAAGGGTGTTAATATTCTGCTTTTCTTTTATTGCGCTTCCGTCAGCCGATCTTACTGAGGAACGAGGTTCCGACGGGGAATTCTTCGCCGGTCAGATACTCGCAGACGGTGGAGCCGATATCCGCAAAGGTTTCGAGCGTTCCGAGCGGAACGGCATTGAAGCGCCTGCCGAAGACGAGCAGCGGGATGTACTCACGGGAATGGTCGGTGCTCGGCGTTGTCGGGTCACAGCCATGGTCGGCGGTGATGAACAGGAGGTCGTCGTCGGACATCGCGTCGATGATCTCCGGCAGCTTCCTGTCGAAATATTCGAGGCAGGAGGCATAGCCCTCAACATCGTTGCGGTGGCCGTAGAGCATATCGGTATCGACAAGGTTCGTGAAGATGAAATCGCCCTTCCCGGATTTCAGGAAGCGGATCGTGGATTCGATGCCGTCGGGGTTGTTCTTCGTGTGGTCGACGGTCGTGAGGCCCTTATGGGCGAAGATATCCTCGATCTTGCCGATGCCGACAACATCGAGCCCCTTGCCGGAAAGCCTGTCGAGAACGGTCTCGGCGATCGGCTCGAGCGCAAAATCGCGGCGGTTCTCGGTCCTTGTGTAATGGCCGTCAGAGCCGATGAACGGGCGGGCGATGACGCGGCCGACGAGGTTTTCGCCGACGAGCATTTCCCTTGCGATCTCGCACATTTTATAGAGCTTCGGAAGCGGGATGACCTCCTCGTGCGCGGCGATCTGAAAAACGCTGTCCGCCGAGGTATAGACGATCGGCTTGCCCGTCCGAACGTGCTCGTCGCCGAGCTCGTTGATGATGACAGTACCGGAAGCGACGCAGTTGCCGAGGGTCGCGCGGTGGATCTTCATCTCGAACTCATTCATGACGCTGCGCGGGAAGCCTTCCGGATAGGTGCGGAACGGAACATCCATCGGCAGGCCCGCCATTTCCCAGTGGCCGCTCGTTGTGTCCTTCGCCTTCGTACGCTCCGCCGACCTGCCGTATGCGGCGCGGGGACGCTCCGCTGCAGGCAGTCGGGAGTTTTCGATATTGCCGAGGCCGAGCGAAAGAAGATTCGGGATCTTCATCGGGCGCGCGGCGTAGGTGTTGCCGAGGGTATGGGAACCTTCGTCCCCGAAATCGGCGGCATCCGGAAGTTCGCCGATGCCGACGCTGTCCAAAACGATTATGATCGCTCTTTTTTTCATGTTATCCTCCTGAATCGCCGGCGGCGGAGCACCGGCGCGGTTATGCAATTGAAATCATTATATACCGTTTCGCTCCGCTTGTCAAAAGCCCGCGAGCACATCCGCCGTCAGCTTTTCGGAAAGCAGTACGGCGAGGCGGACGGTGTTTTCGAAATCCCGGTACTTCGCCATGCAGTTCGGCGAATGGATATAGCGCACGGGCACGCCCGCGACGATGACCGGGATGCCGCCGGCGGCGAGGTTGATCACGGCGCCGTTGTTGCCGCCGCCCGAACGCACCGCGCACTGGACGGGGATACCCGCTTCTTCCGCCGCGTCAACGGCGAAGCGCATAAAGCGCGGATTGCATATCACGGAAACGTCCATATGGCGGAGCATCGGTCCCTTGCCCAGCGCTGTCTGGGAAAGCCAGGGCTCCGTGAAGGTGTCGTCCGCAGGCGCGCCTTCGAAGCAGATCGCGATATCCGGCTTCACGCGTTCCACGGCGACCTTTACGCCGCGCTCGCCGACCTCCTCCTGCGAGGAGAGCACACCGACGACGTCGAAGGGCAGTTCCTTTCCGCGCAGGCGCAAAAGCGTTTCGATGAGCGCCGCGCAGCCGATGCGGCAGTCGAATCCCTTGCCGAAAAGCAGGTCCTTTTCTTCATCCGCCTCAAAGCGGCTTGCGGGCGCGGCGGGTTCGCCGACGGCGGCGCCGAAACGCTCCCCGGCTTCCTCTGCGGACGCCGCGCCGATATCGATGCAAAGATCGGAGATCTCGAAATTCGTGTTCGCCTTCTCCGCCGCGGACATGAAATGCACGGGCTTCGCGGCGATTATTCCGGGCAGCAGCTCGCCGTTTTTATTGCGAACGAGCACCTTCGTTCCGGGCAGCGACTGCTTGTTCCACCCGCCGAGGGTCAGAAAGCGGAGCGTGCCGTTCGGTTTTATCGCCTGGATCATCATGCCGACCTCGTCGCTGTGCGCGTCGAGCATCAAAACGGGTCTGCCGTCGTTTCTGTTTTCCCTGCGGTAGATATAAAGATTGCGGAGGCTGTCCTCCTCGATCCTTCCGATATCGGCCGCGAGGCTGCGGGCCGCCTTTATGACCTCGTCCTCAAAACCGGAGGGGCCGAATGCATTTGAAAGCGTTTCGATAAGTTTTACGCTGTTTTTATCCATGGTATTTCCTTTCAATATCAGCTGTGCAGTTCTCCGAAAAGCGCAAGGAATTCCCATTCCGCTTCGGCGAAGGGCTTTTCGCCGAGCTCGGGCTTCGAAGAAAGTCCGACAGGGATGCGCTCCTCCTCGCCGGGAAGCAGTTCGCGCAGCTCGTTATCGAGAAGATCGTCGTCGATCCGCTTCCAAAGGCGGTTCTCCTCCTCCGAAAGGTCGGCAAGGCCGAAGCGCGCGAAGACAGCGTCCATGATCATCGTTTCGATCCGCGCGTAATCCGGCAGATGCTCTTTTATCGGGCGGATGATGTCCGCGATATACGCTTCGCTCGCGTCGTGCAGAAGGCATGCGAGCGCGACTCTTTGGGACGATCCCCGCGCAATTGCTTCCTTCGCGCAGTTGACGGAATGCTGCGCCACGGAATAGAACCTCCGAAGATGGCCGCAGCCGCGGCAAACGAGGCTCAGCGCGTGGGCGATATCCCTTACGTCGATATCGTCCGGCGTTATGTACATCGGGTCGAATTTCTTCCCGGTGAATGTGTTCATCGTGCTCATAGATAATCGAATACGTGAAGGTTCAGTTTTTCGGAAAGATGCTCCATCGCGCGGACGGCGGCGATGCTGTTGCCGTAGGGATCGAGCGCAGGTCCGTAAAGGCCGATGCCCATCGGACCGCGCGCCGCGCAGACCATTCCCCCGCCGACACCGCTCTTTCCCGGAACGCCGACGCGGACGCCGAACTGACCCGAGAAATCGTACATTCCGCAGGTGAACATCAGGCTTTTGATCGTTCGGACATGATCGGGCCCGATCCAGTTGCGGCCGGTGAACGGGTTCACGCCGCCGTTCGAGATCACAAGCCCGAGCGCCGCGAGCGAACGCGCGTTAACGGAAAGGGAGCAGAGCTTGAAATACAGATCCACGGTCTTTTCCGGATCCGCCATCAGAACGCCCTTGCTCTTCAGAAGATACACGATCGCCCTGTTGCGGTCGCCTGTCTCGTGCTCGCTCTTGTAGACGGCTTCATCCAGCACGATATTCGGGTCCATGCAGAGCTCGCGCGCGAAGCCCATCAGCTCCTCGAAGCCGAAATCGTTCGCGAGCAGGCTGACCGTCTGGATCGCGCCTGCGTTGATCATCGGGTTGAAGGGAAGGTTGCTGCGAAGGTCGAGCTTCAGGATCGAATTGAAGCTGTCGCCCGAAGGCTCCATCATGACATGGGAAAAGGTCTCGTCGAAGCCGCGGTATTTGAGCGCGACCGCAAGGATTATGACCTTCGCGACGGACTGGATCGAGAAGCGCGTGCTGACGTCACCGAATGAGATGCTTTCGCCGTTGCCGTCGAGCATATAAATGCCGAACGCGCCGGGATCCGCCTTCGCGAGCTCCGGGATATAATCCGCGACCTTTCCTTCCGGCGCGGCTTCGAGGCCGAGCCTGTAGGCTTCGGCAAATGCGCTCCGAAGCTCGCCCTTTGTGAACACCGAAGCTTTGTTTTGAAGAACGTTATCGTACATACGGTCTCAGTTATCCGCCCTGTTATAGCCGTTTTTCATGTGCAGGCTCGCGTCATGAAGCACCTTGTTGAGCGTCTTTGTCGTCTGCTCCTTCGCCATCTTCGCAAGCTCCTCGTTTGCCTTTACGGCAAGGGATGCGTCGCCGGTTTCGGCGATCTTTTTATCGTATTCGCGGATGATGCGTCTGCCCTCCACGGCAACGGCGTTCTGGTAGCGTTCGATGAGCTGGATGCAGGTATTGTAGTTATGGTCCGCAAGCGCTCCGATGAGGCGGCTCGCCCAGTAGAAGTTTTCGGTGGAAACATCCATGCTGACATTGCCGAGGTACGCTGGCATCTTCGGAACGTTCGTATAGACCGGCAGCGCCGCGTCGAAGGTCGTGGAGCCGAACATGATCCACTCAACGCCCTTGACCGCGTCCGGAGCATCCGGGCGGATCTGGCAGATGGAGGTCACGCCCGTCCTGTTGATGCCGATGGAGCGGTACATGCCGCGCCTGCCGGTATCCTGATTGGTGTAGGGGTTGTACGGTGTGCCCTGGAAATGGGCGGAAAGCATGTATTTGACGTCCTCGACGGCAACGAGCCTGTCCGCCACGAAGCACCAGGGAATGTTGTCGCTTTCCGGCGTGAATTCGGCGTTTTCGCCGTCCCAGCGGTGGCTGTACGGCGTCAGGTAACGGCCCATGAACCAGGCGCGGGGCGTGTTGTAGATATGGTCCATATCCCGCCTCGAACCGAAGACGTCGCGCGGGTTGAAAGCGCCGTTCCGGTTGAGATCGAGCTTGTTATCCGCGATGAATTCACGAAGATCCGCGGAGCAGAGATGCGCCTTCTTCTTTCCGAAAGCGTCCGCAAGATCGAAGGAATCCATCGCAAACTGGTTCGGCGCGACGACGACGGCTTCATCCGGAACGCGCTTCGCGATCCAGTGATGGCCGCCGATGGTCTCCATCCACCAGACCTCGTTTTCGTCGTTGAAAGCGATGCCGTTGGATTCATATGTGCCGTATTTTTCGAGAAGCTCCGCAAGGCGCAGAACGCCCTCGCGCGCCGTATGGATATACGGCAGCACGAGCACGACGATATCCTCCTCGCCGATGCCGCCGGGGATATCCTTCTCCTTCCGGGTCTTCGCCTTTTTGTATTCCACGAGCGGATCGGCGGAGAGCACGCGGGGGTTCGAAGTGATCGTCTCCGTCGCGGTCATGCCGACGTTCGCCGCGTTGATGCCGGTCGCCGCCCAGACGCCGTGCTTCGGGTCGACGCTCGGGCAGGAGGTATAGCGCATCGGATTCTCTGGAAGCTCGATCTCGAGATGGGAGATCACGCATTTATACTTTTTCGGCTGGTCCTTCGGCTCAACGACGATCAGCTTCTTTTCGTCAAAGAAGCCGTCGTCGGTGCGGGCGATCATGGTCGAATTGTCGTTGCTGGCTTTTTTGCCGACAAGAACTGTTGTGCAGGGCATAATATTTCCTCCGTTTTCGGTTTATTTTCTTTTCTTCTTTTTGAGTTCGAGCTGAGTGAGCTTCAGTCCGGTATTATAGAAATCCTTCGTTGAGCAGCCGGCCCTTCCGCCGCCCGCGCAGGCGCAGGCACAGGCGCATGCGCAACTCGAAGCGCAGGCGCAGGAACTGTGCGCGCAGGAGCTGCGGTATGAACTCGTGCGGTTTGGCGTGCGGACAACGACGGGAACGACGTGCACCCTAAGGAAGGTATTCGGGCTCGAGCCGTAGTGATACAGACCGTCGGTATCCTTGCCCTTGACCTCCTCGGGGATCTCCTCCTCCGTCACGGTCTCCTCGCTCTCGATGAAGCTTCTTCCGCAGTATTCGCAGTTTTCCGCGCCTTCCGGTCTCGGCGCGCCGCAGCCCTTGCAGGTCGGGTAATAGACGACCTTCGTTTTTGTGATCTTTTTCTTTGTTGTGGTCGTGAAGCCCGTGTTGCCCTTATAGGCCTGGCGTGCGCTGAGGATCATTCCGATCACGACGAGGACGATGAAGAAAAAGAAGGCTCCGCTGAAAAGCTTAACGATGATATCCGATCCCGAAGCCGAACCTCCGCCCCGATAGGAATAATCTTCGTAAGTGATGGTTTTTTCTTCGCTGAAGGCGAAAGCGTCGTTCGGATAAATGACGGATACCTTCTTCTTTTCGCCCGCGGAAAGGCTGTATTCCCAGGTGATGTAGCCGTCCGTTTCGACCGTCGCGGTCGGGGAAAAGCTCAGGACTTTATCGTTGTTCCAGCGGATCACGAGCTTATCGACGGCGATATTATCGAACCAACCGGGGATGAATTCGAAAACGGTCTCGCCGTCCGTGTCGCGGTTCATCTCGTAGATATAGTCCGCGGTAAATTTGAATTCAAGGGTGAAGGTCTCGTTCTTATGGTACTCCCTGTCGAGATCGATATGGACATAGGAGCCGTTGTCGCCGTCATAATAGATATCTTCAATGCAGGAGCTGAGCGCCGTGAGCTCATCGCAGTGGCTGTTCGGGACGCCGATCTCCACCCAATCGAGCGGGTTCGAGGGATCGTCGCCGAGCGCTTTCCATTCGATATGGTAGTGAAGATCCACGGTCGCGTTCTCGTTGACATCGGCCGTGATCGTATAATTCAGAATCCTGTCGAGCTCTTCCGCGCGGGCTCTGCCGGGGAAAATCGGCAGCGCAAAGCATGCTAGCAGAAAAAGCGCGAGCGCGGCGGTCGTAATGCGTTTTTTCATTTTCAGTCCTCCTTACCTTTCGCTTCCCGGTAGATCCGAAGAGGGCATTCGCCGGTCATCCTTGCGGAAAATTCACGGCGTTTAACACATTTTTCGCTGTTCCAGATCTCTTTCCAATCCGTTTTGAGAATGTTCCCGAGCTCCTCGCCCGAAAGCCAGCTCTGGCAGGGCACGACGCTGCCGCCGGGCGTTATCGCCATATTGCTGAGGCAGGCGCCGCAGCTCGGCGGGTTGATCCCGAGCTTCCGGCAGAATTCCGGCTCGACCCAACCCGGCGATGTGAAGCTGATCTCCATGCCGTTCTTGTAACAGTATTCGACCGCCTTTTCGAGCACTTCGCGGATCTCGCTGTTCGTGAGCTGCAGGTTTTCTGATTCCTCCTTCGCCGCGTTGCCCGTCGTTATGAGTCCGGAGCAGGTGACGTAGATAACGCCCATTTCATGGAGCATTTCAAGGGTCTTGACGTAATCCCTGTTGAGGGTGCAGAGCGGGGTGTTGACGCTCAGGTTCAGCCCCGCGGCAAGCGCGTTTCGGATGCCGGCCACGGTCTCATTGTATTTCTGCGCGCCGACGAGTGCGTTGTGGACCGATTCATCCGCGGAATAGAAGGTTATCTGAAGGCTGTCGAGCGAGGCGGCTTTGAGCTTCGCGCAGAAATCCTGCGTAAGAAGGATGCCGTTCGTGTTGAGACGGGTGATGAACCATTTGCCGTATTCGATAAGCTCGAAAATATCGCTGCGGAGGGTCGGCTCGCCGCCGGTGAAGGTTATCTGCGTCACGCCCGCTTCGCGCAGGATGTCGATTATCCGCTTCCACTGCTCCGTCGAAAGCTCTGTTTCGTCGGCGTGGGTCTGCCCCGCCGCGTAGCAGTGCACGCAGCGCTGGTTGCAATTCCAGCAGCCTTCCCTGCTCATCGCGCTCACCATGAGATCCATCCTGTGCGGCGCACGCATGAAGGGCGCGTAATCGCCGATGGTGATATAATCAATTTTCTCGTCGGGTTCCTTTCCGCGCGCGATCTTCGCGAAGGTCTCCATGATCGTATAGAGATCCTGCTCGAGCCGTTTTTTGCCGATCAAGGGATAGACCTTCCGGACGCTGCGGCAGGCCGCGCTGCGGATATTCTCCGCGTCCTCGTCGGAAACAGGCTTCCCTGCATAGCGGTTTACCTCGCGTATGAATTCCGCAAGAAGGATCGTCCATGCGGTATTGACGGGGATGATGTCCTGACCGTTGATGATCGCGACGCTCGCCCCGACCTCACCGTCCTTTACGACGGGCGGAACAAGATGGATGCGGACGACGCCGGGTCCCTCCGGATTGAGGGTCGTATGATAAACTTCGCCGAAATGCTCGCGAGCGTAGTTGAGCTCCCTTTTCGTGGTTTCTTTTTTCTTCATTGGCTGTACCTCCCGCAAAAGGTCCTTTTTCTCCGATTATCAGTATATCATCACGGATAAGGATTTGCAAGAAAAAAAGCTTGCGCGCCGATCCCAGTCCCGTTTGGCGCGTTTTTTCGAATAATTGTAATATTTGTTAACATTTCTTTACAATTTTGTCCGGATATGCTATTATTTGCTTCAGTCAGATCCAAAGTGCCGGCGCGGCACGATCAGGAGGAAAAAATGAAAGAATTTTTCGGCATTCCCGAATACACCCGAACGCCCGAAGGCGCGTTTTCCTGGCAACATATCGCCTTTGTCGGGTCGCTGCTCGCGATCATGATCATTCTCGGCATCGTTCTCGGTCTCAAATACCGAAGGAAACCGATGAAATCGAAGAACCGCGTGATCATCATCGCGGCGATCCTTATCGACGCCGTCGAGATCATCAAGCTCGTTTCCTTCGGCATCAACGCAGGCGGCTTCTCCTTCCTTCGCACCAACCTGCCGCTCTTCCTCTGCAGCATCCAGCTGATCGCGCTGCCCGTCGCGGCGTTCAGCCGCGGCCGCCTGAAGGAAGCATCGCTCGATTTCGTCTTCATCTTCGGTCTGCTCGGCGCGATCGCGGGAACGGTCGGCGCGATCCAGAACTACAACGCCTACCCCGTTCTCGGCATCCACAACGTCGCCTCCGGCATCACGCACTCGATCGCCGGCTTCTCCTCGCTCTTCATCGGCATTTCCGGCATGGCGAGCATGAAAAAGAAGAATATTCCGATCGTTTACGCGATCCTGCTTTTCTTCTGTGCAGCGGCATACATCGCCAACAAGATCTTCGATTATAATTATATGTTCCTTGTCCGCGACGACGGAACGCCCTATTCGATCCTGACGGGTCTGACCTGCGGGAACCAAGTGCTCTATACAGCCGGCGTCGTCGTGCTTTTCCTCGTTTATGTTGCGTTGTTCTATTTGATATATTATTTCTTCACACGCAAAAAGCGGAAGGATTGAAAGAGCGCAGAACACAGCAATTATCAAGGCAGGCAAAGGGGTTTTTCCCCTGCGCCTGTTTTCGTTCGGGTGTACCGAAGGCGCAAAAAGGTGTTGAAAATATACCGCTTATTTGCTATAATATCCCTGCGTAGATATTTTTCACGTTTTGCGCAAATAAAACAAAAGGAGATACATCTATGGCAAAGAAACTACTTGCACTTCTTGTCGCCGCAGTGATGGTGCTCGGACTCATTCCGGCAGCAGCACTCGCTAAGGCGGAAGAACCTTTCGCTGCCTCCGCACAGGAGTCGACAAAGGCTGCCTGGGTCGTTGATCAGTGGGATTTCGAAGAAGATCCCCTCGAGAACGGCTGGCAGTTCCTCGACCAGGACGGCGACGGCAGGAACTGGACCTGGACGACCGACTATGCGTACAATGACAGCACGCATTCGATCATGTCCGGCTCATACATCAACGGCAGCGCCTGCAGCCCCGACAACTGGGCGGTCCTGCCGGCTGTCGAGCTTCCCGCAGACGCGGAGGT